>CACXBO010000051.1 GCA_902765975.1 Oscillospiraceae bacterium | reverse complement strand
GTCTTCTCCTCGTCGATCTTGCCGCCGGAGCGGGGAAAACGCATACAGCCGTAGCCAAGAATGGAGAGCTTTTCGCCCCTTTTGTTCTCGCGGTATAGCACAGTTCATCACCTCATTGAGAAAATCTGCTTTGATTTTAACAGGATATTTGGTGAAAGTAAAGCTTGACTAAAGCACGAATGCTGATAAAATAATAGAAGAATTATTTAAGGAGAAAGAAACCTATGTGGGCTGAAAACAGCGTGTTCTATCAGATCTACCCCCTCGGACTTACCGGAGCGCCGAGAGAGAACGACAAAGTTACGGTTAACAGACTCAAGCAGATAACCAAGTGGCTTCCGCATATCAAGAAGCTCGGTGCGGACGCTATTTATTTCTCTCCCGTTTTCGAGAGCGATACCCACGGCTACGATACCGCCGACTACCGCAGAATAGACTGCCGGCTCGGCACTAACGCCGATTTCCGCAGCCTTGTGGACGCCTGCCACAAAAAGGGCATAAAAGTCATCGTCGACGGGGTGTTCAACCACGTCGGGCGCAATTTCGGGCCATTCCGCGACGTGCGCGAGAAGAGATGGGACAGCCCGTATAAGGACTGGTTCCACGCAAATTTCAGCGGCAACTCCGCATATAACGACGGCTTTTGGTACGAGGGCTGGGAGGGGCACTACGAGCTCGTTAAGCTTAACCTCAGAAACCCCGCCGTCCGCGATTACCTCGTCGATACCATCCGTTTCTGGATAGACGAGTTTGATATCGACGGGCTGAGGCTCGACGTCGCCTACTCCCTCGAGCCGGATTTTCTCCGTCAGCTTCGCTGGTTTGCCGATAACTGCGGCAAGGAGTTCTTCCTCGTCGGCGAGACGCTCCACGGCGACTATAACCGATGGGTCGGCAACGGACTGCTCCACTCCTGCACGAATTACGAGTGCTACAAGGGGCTCTGGTCCGCGCTCAACTCATATAACCTTTTCGAGATAGTCCACAGCCTCAAGCGCCAGTTCGGGCCGGAGCAGTGGACGCTGTATAAGGGTAAGCATCTCCTCTGCTTCGCCGATAACCACGATGTGAGCCGCGCCGCGAGCATACTCACGAATAAGGCGCATCTGCCCCTGCTCTACGGCCTCCTCTTCGGAATGCCCGGTATCCCCCAGATATACTACGGAAGCGAGTGGGGCCTTGAGGGTGATAAACGCGGCGGCGACTGGGGACTCCGCCCCGCTATCGAAAAGCCGGAGTGGAACGAGCTTACCGACGCGATCGCCGCTATGGCAAAAGCTCATAAGGAGTCGAAGGCTCTGTGCTTCGGCGACTTCGGCGATCTCGTGCTCACGAACAAGCAGACCGTTTTCCGCCGCTCCTGCGACGGAGAGACTGTCCTCATCGCAGTAAATATCGACGCTAACCCCTTCTTTGCCCGCTTCAACTGGGGCGAGAACGCAGTCGATCTCCTGACCGGCGAGAAGAAGAGCATAGCGGGCGGCATAGAGCTTCCGCCCTACAGCGTGATGTACTTAAAGGTTATGTAAACCGAACGGATATAAACAGGCCCGCGTTCTATGCTGAACGCGGGCCGTTCGTTATTTCTCCCAGAATTTTTTCTTTTTCAGATTAGGGCCTTTTCCGCCTAAGGAGGCGTCGAGCTTCTCGACGAGGTCGCGCTGTTCTTTCGTGAGACCCTTCGGGATCTCAACGTTCACCGTTACGAACTGGTCGCCGCGTCTGTCCTGACTGCGGAGGAATGGGATGCCTTTGCCGCGCAGACGGAAGACCGTTCCGGACTGAGTGCCCTCCGGGATAGTGTATTTGACCTTTCCGTCGAGGGTCGGGACCTCGACCTCGTCGCCGAGAATTGCCTGGGTGACGCTTATCGGATAGGTCAGGAGGACGCTCGTGCCCTCGCGGGAGAAATATTCGTGCGGGCGGACGTTAACGGTCACGAGCAGGTCGCCGTTCGGGCCGCCGTTCATTCCGACGTGGCCCTCGCCGCGCTTTGAGACGGTCTGACCGTCGTCTATACCGGCGGGTATGGAGAAGTCGAGAGTGCGCTGCCTGCGGACGTTTCCGAGACCGCGGCATTTTTTGCACGGGTCGGTTATTATTTTGCCTCTTCCGCCGCACTTGGGGCATTCGGACTGCGTCTGCATAACGCCGAACATAGTCCGCTGCTGAGAGACTACGGTCCCGGTCCCGCGGCAGTCCGGACAGGTCTGCGGCGTTGAGCCGTTGGCGCAGCCGGAGCCTCCGCAGTCGGAGCAGGGCTCAACTCGGTTGAAGGTTATCTTCTTCTCGCAGCCGAAGGCTGCCTCCTCAAAGGATATGGACACGTTCTGACGGACGCTCTCGCCCTTTCTGGGCGCGTTGCGCGAGCGGGTCGACGCACCGCCGAAGCCGCCGCCGAATATGTTGCCGAATATGTCGCCCAGATCGAAGTCGCCGAAGCCGCCGGAATAGGCGCCGCCCGCCCCCGCGCCGAAGTTGGGATCTACTCCGGCAAAGCCGAACTGGTCGTAACGGCTCTTTTTATCCGGGTCGGAGAGCACCTCGTAGGCCTCGTTGATCTCCTTGAAGCGCGCCTCGGCTTCCTTGTCGCCGGGGTGCAGGTCGGGATGATTTTCCTTTGCCGCCTTGCGAAAGGCCTTTTTTATATCGTCCTCGCCTGCGTCTTTAGCAAGCCCGAGGACTTCGTAGTAATCGCGTTTATTTTCGTTTGCCATACCGTTCTCCGAAAACGCCGTAACGGCGGGGGTCAAGCCCCCGCCCTTCGGTCAGTTATTTATTGTTGTCGTCGTCAACTACCTCGTAGTCCGCGTCGTAGTAGCCGCCGTTCTGGCCGCCCTGTCCGTTCTGAGCGCCGCCCTGTCCGCCGGTGAAGTTGTTAGGGTCGAAGCCCTGAGCGCCCTGGGGATTGGCGTTTGCATAGAGCTTCTCGCTCGCCTTGTAGAACGCCTGAGTAAGAGCCTCGGTTGCGGACTTGATGGACTCGGTGTTGTTGCCGGAGAGAGCCGTTTTGAGGTTCTGGAGAGCAGACTCGACCTCGGCCTTCTCGGCGGCGGGGAACTTGTCGCCGTTCTCCGAGAGGAGCTTCTCTGTCTGATAGACCATCTGATCGCCCTGGTTGCGGGTGTCGACCTCTTCCTTCTTCTTTGCGTCTTCGGCGGCAAACTGCTCCGCCTCGCGGACTGCCTTGTCGATATCCTCCTTGGACATATTGGTGGAGGAGGTAATGGTGATGTGCTGC
>CACXBO010000050.1 GCA_902765975.1 Oscillospiraceae bacterium | reverse complement strand
CTCTGTCGACGTCGGTTACGGTCAGCTTGCCTGGTCGCTGAGAAACGACGAGCGGGTCACGGTTATGGAACGCACGAACGTTAGATATATAACGCCGGATATGTTTCCCGAGCGGCCGTCGCTCGGTACGATAGACGTATCGTTCATATCTACGTCGCTGATTTTTCCGGCGCTCTCCGAGGTGTTGACGCCATGCTCAGACGTTTATTCTCTAATAAAGCCTCAGTTTGAGGCAGGCAGGGAAAAGGTCGGGAAGAAGGGCGTCGTCCGCGAAAAAGAGACTCATGTCGAGGTGATCGAGAGCTTTATCCGGAATGCGGAGCTCTCGTGCTTTTCAGTCAGGGGTGTAACGTGGTCCCCGATAAAGGGACCGGAGGGCAACATCGAGTTTCTTGCGCATCTTGTGCTCGACGGAGGAGTGTCCGAGCCAATAGACGCCGAAAAGGTAGTTGAAGAGGCGCACGAGAGGTTGAAAACGGTATGAAGAGGATAATCCTGTGCCCGAATCCGAAACGGGATTTCAGATTTGAGATAACCGAAAAAGTTAAAAACTTGCTTGAAGCATTGGGCGCTCAGCCCACGGTCTGCCTTATAGACGACCTCTCCGGCGACGTGCTGAAGAGAGGAGAAGCGCTGATAACCTTCGGCGGCGACGGCACGATACTCCACGCGGCAAGAAAGGCGGCGGATTACTCTCTACCGATATTGGGAGTCAATCTCGGAAAGAAGGGCTTTATTGCCGAGCTTGAAAAGGACAGGCTTGACCTTATCGGAAACATTGTCTTAGGCAGCTTCAGGATCGAAGAGCGGCTGATGCTCAACGTGTCGGTTATGAGAAAGGGAGAGAAGGTCCTCTCCGACTGTGCGCTTAACGACGTGATTGTCGGAGGCATGGCGCGAATCATCAACCTCAGCGTTTGCGGCGACGGACAAAAAATGCTCGACTTTTCCGGCGACGGAGTTGTTTTCGCAACTCCTACGGGCTCGACGGCCTACTCTCTGTCGGCAGGAGGCCCCCTTGTCGAGCCGGACAGCGAGTGTATCGTCGTTACGCCTATCTGCCCGCACGCGCTCTCCGCAAAGCCCTACGTTCTGAATTCATCCCGAACAGTATCTGCGGAGGTCGGGGAGCTTGGACGAAAGATAGCCTATATTTCCACAGACGGTTCAATGCCGCTGTATCTCGAAAGCGGAGACATTATAACAGTAACGCGCTCGGAGAGAACGGCGCGGCTTATTAAGCTTACCGATAAGAGCTTTTACGAGCGGGTGAGCGAGAAACTGGGAGACAGATCATGATAAAGGAAATAAGACAGAGAGCGATACTTGATATCATCGCGGAAAAGGATATAGAAACGCAGTTCGACCTGATCAGGGAGCTTAACGCGAGGGGCGTAAAGAGTACTCAGGCGACCGTATCGAGGGATATAAAAGAGCTTAGGCTTTATAAGGAGCTGACGGGCGACGGTCTCTACCGCTACGCTGCTCCGGCAGCCGACGATCCGAACCACAGCGAGAGGCTTCGCACGATATTTAAGGAGTGCCTTACGAGCTGCATCTGCGCGGAAAACATCGTCGTTATCAAAACGCTTCCCGGTTTAGCGTCTGCTGCCTGCAGCGCGCTCGATAAGATGACCGTGGAGGATATGGCGGGCAGTATTGCGGGAGATGACACGGCGTTCATAGCCATGCTGTCAAAGGAAGGCGCGAAGAAGCTCTGCAAGCTTATAAATGAGAATACGTGAGAGTCAGGCTAAAGGCGGTATAAACTATGCTATCCACGCTGAATATTGAGAATATTGCCGTCATTGAGGGAGCGGAGATAGAATTTGCTCCCGGGCTGAACGTGCTCACCGGCGAGACGGGAGCCGGAAAGTCGATAGTAATAGACTCCCTCGAGGCAGCGCTCGGTTGGCGGACAAGCGCACAGCTTGTCAGAACGGGCGCAAAAAGCGCGAGAGTGACCGCGGCGTTCTCTTCTCAAAACGCAGCAAAGCTTCTTGAAGAAGCGGACGCAGAGCCGGACGACGGAGAGATAATCCTTTCCCGGCGTATAACAGAGGACGGCAAGTCCGCGTGCAGGGTTAACGGAACGCCCGTTCCGGCCGCAGCGCAAAGAAGACTCGGGCTCGCGCTGATGGATATCCACGGGCAGGGCGAGGGTCAGAGACTTGCCGATGAGAGGTATCACAGGGAGTATCTTGACTCTTTCGGCGGTCTTGAAACCGAGCTGGACTCATATCGCGCCGCTTATGACGCATATAAAAGCGCGCAGACGGAATTGCAGAAGCTAAATATGGATGAGGCGGAGAAGGCGAGAAGGCTCGATATGCTGTCCTATCAGATAAACGAGCTTGAGAGAGCGAATTTGAGGCCCGGAGAATTTGAAGAGAAAAGCGCAAGAAGAACGCTGCTCAAAAATTCAGGGAAGCTGACCGCCGCCGTTTCGGATGCAGCGGCAGCTATGCTGGGTGGCGAAAGAAGCGACGGGGCGCTCGGACTGATTGAGTCGGCTCTGTCTAACGTCGAATACGCTCTAAGATATTCAGAGGGTTTTGCATCTTTGAGAGATAAGCTGAAGGAACTCCGTTTTTCCTGCGAGGATGCGGCATACGAGCTTCGCGATATGCAGGAGGGGCTTGATTTCTCTCCGGAGGAGCTCGACGAGCTCGACGACAGGCTCGATACGCTGAAGCGGGTCTTGAGAAAGTACGGAGGCACGGAGGAGGCGGCTCTCGAATTTCTTGAGAAATCAAGAGAAGAGCTCAGGAGCATTGAATATGCCGACGAGCTCCGCGAAAAGCTGGAACGAGAATCGGAAAAGCTTGAGCGCGAGGCGGCGCGGCTCGCTGAAATATTGACAGATAAGAGACGCGAGGCGGGTGAGAGGCTTGCGTTGCGAATCGAGTCTGAGCTGAGCGATTTATCAATGAAGGGCGCAAGGTTTTTTGTAAGCCTCGGTGAAGGGAAAGAACTCGGACCTTACGGAAAGGACGATGTCCGATTCATGATGAGCGCGAACGCAGGCGAGGCGCCCGGGCGGATAGCCAGAATCGCATCCGGAGGCGAGCTCAGCCGAGTGATGCTCGCAATGAAGACTGTGCTTAGCGAAAACGATCCCGTTGAGTCGATGGTATTCGACGAGATAGATACTGGCGTTTCCGGAATAGCTGCAAGGCGCGTTGCAGAGAAGCTCGCCGCGATTGCTGGAAAAAAGCAGGTGATCTGCGTGACGCATCTTCCTCAGATAGCGTCAATGGCCGACGCGCATTTCGTCATATCAAAGGAAGTCAGCGGAGGAAGGACGTATACCAAAGTCGAAAGGCTCGATACGGGCGGCAGAAGACTTGAGCTTGCCAGACTGACCGGCGGCGATGTAATAACCGAGAGTACGCTGAAGGCGGCGGAGGAGCAGCTTGACGCCGCAGAAAAATGGAAAAAGGATAATACATAGTCACTAACTGTCGGCTTAGCCGGCAGATAGTGACTTTTTGTGTGCGCCCGCAGGGGCACACAAAGCCGACGGAGTTTTCAAAACAAAAGCTCCGTCGGCTATTCTTATCTTTATTCTGATTTGGGTATGCCACGCTTTAAGGCCTCAAAACGTGCTGTTTACCGGCTTATCGCAAGGATTTATAATCGGTGTATTCTACAACGCCCTGAATACGGTCAAGCGAACCGGCAGCAAGCTCTTTCACCATCAGGCACTCCGGCGCAGGAAGCCCTACGCTTTTGCCGGCAGTGATCCCGAAATCGGCTGAGGTCTGAAAACCACGGCTTCGGTAATTCTGAGGATTGCCCTCGACGATCACCGCGCTAAAGCCCATTTGCTTTGCTTTTTCAAAACCGTATTCGATGATCTCTTTTGAAATATGCTGTCGCTGCAATTCGATTTTGACCGCAACAGGAGTAAGCACTAAAAGCTCCTCACTGTATTTTCCTCCGAGGTGGAAGCGTGAGAACATAGCATATCCGATCACTTCGTCCTCGTCGTTCACCATTATCAGCTCCAGATCGGGAATATACGTATCCATCGACCTGATTTCTTTGATCAGATTGACGACCAGCTCCGCTTCCTGTGCGTTTTCATAATCGGTAAATGTTCTTCTGACCATATCTAATGACGTATTCAGGTATTTATCTTCCATCGATTTGATGATTCTTTTCAACTCAATACACATCCTTTTTCTTTTTTCTTTCACTAATAGCGAGACTTTTAAAAAACTGTTCCTTCTGCCTGCGATAATCTGCTGTGTCGTCGCTGTATTTTGCCTCGGCTTTTATCTTTTGATAGCTTTCAAAGCGGCTCAAACTCAATTCACCGGTTTCAATAGCCTTTTGCACTGCGCATCCGGGTTCGTTTTCGTGCCTGCAATCGCGGAATCTGCACATTTGTGCAAGCTTTTCCACGTCGGAAAAAGCGTCGTCTAAGCCCTCGGTGACGTCCCACATACCGAGCTCACGCATTCCGGGCGTATCAATGATCATCACGCCGT
>CACXBO010000049.1 GCA_902765975.1 Oscillospiraceae bacterium | reverse complement strand
CACGTCGAGATCCTCGAACGAGCCGGACATCGAGTCCTTCCCGCCAATAGCCGCTATGCCCAGCTCGCGCTGAGCCTTCAGCGCGCCTAGAAGGGCGGAGAGAGGCAGACCCCAGCGCTCAGGGTCGGTCTGAGGCTTCGGGAAATACTCCTGGAAGGTCAGATATACGTCGCTGAACTCCGCGCCGGTCGCTATCAGCTTCGATACGGAGTCGCAGACGGCGCAGTAGGCTCCGTCAAACGGGCTTTTTTCGGAGAGCTCCACGTCGAAGCCCCACGACATAAAGCTCGCCGCGTCGGTCTTCCCCTCGACGAGAGGTATCCTGTGCGCCATCGCCTGGATCGGCGTGAGCTGATATTTTCCGCCGAAGGGCATAAGCAGTGTGCCCGCGCCTATGGTGGAGTCGAACCTCTCAGAGAGACCGCGGCGAGACGCGAAGGCGAGGTCGCCGGCAAGCGTGCGCATTTTTTCGGCAAAGCCGCCGGTAAAGCGCGGCTTTTCGCCCTTCGGCGCCGACGCTCTTATCTCCGTTCTCTTGGGCGCTCCGTTAGTATTGAGGAACTCGCGGCTTATATCGACTATCCTCCTGCCCTTCCACTCCATCGTGAGGCGCATATCGTCAGTGACCTCGGCGATCACTGTCGCCTCAAGGTTCTCCGCTCCTGCAAGGGCAAGGAATCGCTCCGCGTCCTTCCGCTCTACGACGACCGCCATGCGCTCCTGGCTCTCGGATATGGCGAGCTCCGTTCCGTCAAGCCCCTCGTATTTCTTCGGCACACGGTCGAGCTCTATCCTAAGCCCGTCCGCAAGCTCGCCGACGGCGACGGATACTCCGCCGGCTCCGAAATCGTTGCATCTCTTTATCAGGCGCGTCGCCTCCGGGTTGCGGAAGAGGCGCTGGAGCTTTCTCTCCTCCGGGGCGTTGCCCTTCTGCACCTCAGCGCCGCAGGTCTCGACCGAATGGCTGTCGTGCGCTTTTGAAGAGCCCGTGGCTCCGCCTATGCCGTCTCTGCCCGTTCTGCCGCCGAGAAGTATGACAAGGTCGCCCTTCTCCGGTCTCTCGCGGCGCACGTTCTCAGCGGGAGCTGCGGCGATGACGGCGCCTATCTCCATGTGCTTTGCCGCGTAGCCCGGGTGGTATATCTCGTCGACTATGCCCGTGGCAAGCCCTATCTGGTTGCCGTAGGAGCTGTAGCCTGCCTGCGCCCCCGTGACGAGCTTGCGCTGCGGGAGCTTGCCCCTTATCGTTTCCTCTATCGGCGCCGTCGGATCGGCGGCTCCCGTAACGCGCATCGCGGCGTAGACGTAGCTTCTGCCGGAGAGCGGGTCGCGTATCGCCCCGCCTATGCAGGTCGCGGCTCCGCCGAAGGGCTCTATCTCCGTCGGGTGGTTGTGCGTCTCGTTCTTGAAGAGCAGGAGCCAGTCCTCCTCGCGTCCGTCCACCTCTATCCTCATCTTAACCGTGCAGGCGTTTATCTCCTCGCTCTCATCAAGCTTTTGGAGCTTCCCCTGCCTCTTTAGCCATTTTGCCCCCACAGTTGCTATATCCATAAGGCAAATTGGCTTTTTGTCCCCCACCTCTTCGCGCATCTTGAGGTAGTTTCCGTATTCTTCCTCCACGTCCGGGTCGTCGAAGCTCACGGAGGCTATATTCGTCAGAAACGTCGTATGACGGCAGTGGTCGGACCAGTAGGTATCTATCAAGCGCAGCTCGGTGAGCGTCGGGTCGCGCCCTTCGTTCTTAAAATAATCGCGGCAGAAGCGAAGGTCGTCCGAGTCCATGGCGAGACCGTATTTCCTTATGAAATCCGCCGCCTCGGCGTCGGGTATCCCGCAAAAGCCCGCAAGAGTCTCGACTGTCTCCGGCATCTCGTAGCTGAGCTTCAGGGTCGCCGGCGTTTCGCCCAGCTTTGCCTCGCGCGCCTCGACGGGGTTTATAACGTATTTCTTTACGCGCTCCAAATCGTCCGCGGAGACGTCGCCGAAGAGGAAATAGAGCTTTGCCGTTCTTATTTCGGGGCGTTCGGACTGAGTCATTATCTGAATACACTGCGCTGCGGAGTCCGCGCGCTGATCGTATTGACCGGGCAGATATTCGACAGCGAAGACCTTATCCGTCCAGCCGGGCATATCCCGGTATACGAGGTCAACCTGCGGCTCGGAGAAAACGGTCGGCACGGCGCTCTCAAAGCCCTCGCGGCTCATGCCCTCAACGTCGTATCTGTTCACGACGCGCAGACCGGAGACGCTCTTTATGCCCAGAAAGTCCCTTATCTCGGAGAGAAGCCCCTCCGCCTCATGGCGGAGCCCCTCCTTTTTCTCAACGTAAACTCTGAATACCATCTCATTCCTCCAGAAGCCTGAGCGCTCTCGCGCCTATGTCGCGGCGCATAAAGCCGTTTTCAAACTTCACCTTTTCCGCGTAGGCGTAAGCCTCGCGCACAGCCTCCTTGAGACTGCCTGCGACGGCCGTGACTCCGAGGACTCTTCCGCCCTTGGAGTAGAGCCCGTCCTCCCTCGCCTCGGCTCCCGCAACGTATATCTCTCTCCCCTCCTCCGGGGCGGGGAGCTCTATTTTGAAGCCTGACTCGTATTTCACCGGATAGCCCTTCGAGGCGATTATGACGCAGGCCGCCGATTTATCGGAGAACTCCACCGGAGTCTCCGCAAGCCTTCCCTCGGTAACAGCGCGCATTACTGTTAAAAGATCGGATTTAAGGAGCGGGAGCACCACCTGAGTCTCCGGGTCGCCGAAACGGCAGTTATACTCGATGACCTTCGGTCCGTCCTTCGTGAGCATAAGTCCGAAGTAGAGGCAGCCCTTGAACGGGCAGCCCTCGGCCGCCATCGCCCTCACAGTGGGCAGGAATATCCTCTCCATACACTCGGCGGCTATCTCGGGCGTGTAGTACGGGTTCGGGGCAACAGTGCCCATTCCGCCCGTGTTCGGTCCCTCGTCGCCGTCGTGCGCTCTCTTGTGGTCCATGCTGGATATCATCGGAACGAGCGTCTCGCCGTCCGTGAAGCTGAGGACGCTGACCTCCGGACCCTCGAGATACTCCTCTATTACTATCGAGCTTCCCGCATCGCCGAAAGCCCTGTCCTCCATCGCGGCTATAACGGCTCTTCTCGCCTCCTCGCGGGTCATGCAGACCGTCACTCCCTTGCCGAGAGCGAGGCCGTCCGCCTTTACGACGGTCGGCACGGGGCAGGTCTCAACATAGGCAAGAGCCTTTTCGGACTCGGTGAAAGCCTCATACCTTGCAGTCGGTATGCCGTATTTTTTCATAAGCTCCTTGGCGAATACCTTGCTCGCCTCTATCCGGGCCGCGTTTTTATCCGGTCCGAAGGCGGGAACGCCGACAGACGCGAGAGCGTCGACGCAGCCGAGGGCGAGAGGGTCGTCCTGTGCTACGACGGCGTAGTCTATCCTGTGGGTCTTCGCAAAGTGGACTATCATCGGGATGTTCTTCGCTCCGACGGGATAGCACTCGGCGTCGCCCTGTATACCGCCGTTTCCGGGCAGGCAGTATACCGTTTTTACGTCGCTGTTCTTTTTAAGCGCCTTTATTATCGCGTGCTCGCGGCCTCCGCCGCCTACAACGAGAATATTCATACTGTCCTCCGGTATCAGTGGTGGAATAGCCTCATTCCCGTGAAAGCCATAGCCATACCGTAGGAATCGGCGGTCTCTATGACGTTATCGTCTCTGACGCTGCCGCCCGGCTCCGCTACGTATTTGACTCCGGACTTGGCGGCGCGCTGGATGTTGTCGCCGAAGGGGAAGAAGGCGTCGGAACCGAGAGATACGCCTGTCACCGTGTCGAGATATGCTCTCTGCTCCGCGTCGGTATACGGCTCGGGTCTCTCGGAGAAGAAACGCTGCCAAACTCCGTCGGCGGTCACGTCCTCCTCGTTCCTGTTTATATATCCGTCTATCGCGTTGTCTCTCTCCGCTCTGCCGAGGCCGGGCCTAAACTTGAGGGCCATGACCTTCGGGCTCTGGCGCAAAAACCACGTGTCCGCCTTCGAGCCGGCAAGACGGGTGCAGTGTATGCGGCTCTGCTGTCCGGCTCCGACTCCGATAGCCTGTCCGTCGTAGGCAAAGCAGACGGAGTTGGACTGGGTATATTT
>CACXBO010000048.1 GCA_902765975.1 Oscillospiraceae bacterium | reverse complement strand
TCTTATTAAGGAGGTGCTCAGATGGCAAAGTGCGAATTTTGCGACAAAGACGTTGCGTTCGGTATTCAGGTATCCCACTCTCACAGGAGATCCAACCGCACCTGGAAGCCCAACGTAAAGCGCGTTAAGGCTGTTGTTGACGGTTCCCCCAAGCATGTTTATGTTTGCACGAGGTGCCTCCGCAGCGGAAAAGTGCAGCGCGCTGTATAAGCTCCCAAAAAATTATCACCCGCCGTTTTCGGCGGGTGATTTTTTTATTCGTTGTCGCCTCTCTGGCGTATCGTCATACGTATCGGCGTGCCCTCAAGTCCGAAGGTGGCGCGGATCTGATTTTCGATATACCTCTGATACGAGAAGTGGAAAAGCTCCGCGTCGTTGCAGAACAGCACGAAATGCGGCGGCTTTATCCCCGTTTGAGTCATATAGAATATTTTTAGCCTCCTGCCCTTGTCCGTGGGGGGCTGTACCCTCGCCTGCGCATCGGCAAGCACGTTGTTAAGCATGCCCGTTGTTATTCTCGTCGAGGCCTGCTGGTTTACGTAATTTGCTAATTCAAATATTCTGTCAACTCTCTGACCGGTCAGAGCGGAAACGAAAACGATCGGCGCGTACTGCATATAGCTCAGATCGGCGCGTATCTTATCGCGCATCTTGTCCATCGTCTTTGTTTCCTTTTCAACGAGGTCCCATTTGTTAACTACGATAATGCTCGCTTTTCCTGCCTCGTGCGCCATGCCGGCGACCTTCGTATCCTGCTCTGTCACTCCGTCTCTGGCGTCGATCATAATAAGGCAGACGTCAGCTCTTTCGATAGCTGTCTGCGCGCGCATTACGGAAAACTTTTCGATCCTGTCGGTGACGCGGGAGTGCTTTCTCATTCCCGCGGTGTCGATCAGAAGATACTTGCCCCACTCGTTCTCGAAAGGAGTATCGACGGCGTCTCTCGTCGTGCCGGCAACATCGGATACGATAACGCGTTCCTCTCCGAGAATGCGGTTTATAATGCTCGACTTTCCCACGTTCGGCTTGCCGATAACGGCGATCTTTATTCTGTCCTCTTCGTCCTCAAGCCCGTCCTCATCGGGAAAATAGCTGAGGCAGGCGTCGAGCAGCTCGTCGGTCCCGTGGCCGTGGACTGCGGAGAGTGCAATCGGGTCGCCGACACCGAGAGCGTAGAACTCATAAATATCCGGGTTTACCGCTCCAACGGAGTCCATCTTATTTACGGCGAGAACTATCGGTTTCCTGCTGCGGAGGAGCATATTTGCTATCTCCTTATCCGCCGCAGTTACTCCCGTAGTTATATCGCAGACGAGGACTATCACGTCGGCCGTCTCGATAGCCGCGAGAGCCTGGTCGCGCATAAAGGTCAGTATCTCGCTGTCGGTCTTTGGCTCGATGCCTCCCGTATCGACTATATTGAAGGTCCTGCCGGCCCATTCGCATTCTGCATAGAGGCGGTCTCTCGTCACGCCGGGGGTGTCCTCGACTATGCTGAGCCGCTTTCCGGCAAGCTTATTGAAAAGGCAGCTCTTTCCGACGTTAGGTCTGCCTACTATAGCGACAAGCGGTTTCATTTTCACACTTCCTTTCTCGTTCAGCTCAGCCCAGCATGCAGGAGAGAAGAGCCTCTCCTCCTCCGGAGACAGGTATCACCTTAACTCCGAGCTCGCGTTCGACCTCGTCGGTCGTAACGTCGTCGAGGAATACGTTTTCCCCGTCCCTGAGCATTCTGTTCGTTATATAAAGCCTTTCTCCAAGCTCCCTGCCGCGGAGCTGGGCGATGAGGTCCTTGCCAGTTATCAAACCTGCAACGTCTATACTGTGCCCGAAGAAATCGTTTTTTATAGCGTAAACGTGCCCGTTTATCTCCGGGTGCTTCTCCTTTGCCATTCTAAGAAGTTCTGAGAGCATATAGCCCGACGCTATACCGGTCGCCATTGAAAACGGCGTTCCCTCAGCCTTGTCCGGGCAGGCGTTCAGCGCCTCCGAGAATTCCGATATCATCAGTCTTATCAATCCGACTCCGTTCTCAAGCTGCGGGTATTCCTCATAGTAGTCCTCTTCCGGTATGTCTCTGCCTGCCTTGAGGAAAAATTCATCGGACGCAAAAAAAATCCTCGTTCCGTATTTTTCAAGGCATTCCTCTCCGAAGCTCAGAATTATATCCAGAGTCTCGGCGGCGTGCTCTCGTGTGAACGCCTTCAGCGGATAAAGACCTTCGCGGAATTTGGTGAGCCCTACCGGAATTACCGACACGCTGTTGACGCTCGGATAAAGAGCCGCAAGCTCTCGCATCGTGTATCTCAGCTCATCGCCGTCGTTTATCTCCGGGCAGCAGACGATCTGGCAGTTCATCTCGATATCGCCTGCAGCAAGGCGGCGGACTATATCGACGCCCTCGCCCGCTCTTTTGTTGCCGAGCATCAGGCAGCGAAGAGACTTGTTCATCGTGTGGATAGAAACGTTAATCGGGCTTATCCGCAGGTCTATTATTCTCTGTATCTCGCGCTCCGACATATTTGTAAGCGTTATATAGCTGCCCGTAAGGAAGCTGAGGCGGACATCGTCGTCCTTGAAATACAGCGTATCGCGCATGCCCTTCGGAAGCTGATCGACGAAGCAGAAAATACAGTTGTTTGCGCAGGAGCGGGCGTTATCCATTAAGTAGGTCTCAAAATCCAGACCCGCGTCCTGTCCGAAATCCTTAACGATCTCAAAGTCCTCCTCCGTGCCGTCGGGATGCGCCACGGTGAAAACGCTGTCGTCTCCATAGGCGAAGTACATATAGTCGAGAACGTCGTGTATGGGATTTCCGTCGACCTTCAAGAGTCTGTCGCCCTTCCTTATACCGGCACGGGCTGCGGGAGAGCGGTGCTTTACCTCAGATATCAGATTTTTCAAGTCGCCGCCTCCTTAGTTATGCGCTAAAATAAAAGTAAAAGCGACGGGAAACGTGGTCCCGCCGCTTTCTTTCGGTAAAATTACTTCTCCTCAACAGCTACTACTTCACGGCCGTTGTAAGCGCCGCAAGCTCTGCAGGCTCTGTGGGGCAGATTAAGCTCACCGCACTTGGGGCAGGGTACGAGACCCGGGACGCTCAGCTTCCAGTTGGAGCCGCGTCTCTTATCTCTCCTTGCCTTGGATACTTTCCCCTTCGGTACTGCCATGGTTGCACCTCCTGTATTATTCTTTCTCCAGGAGCTGCGCTAAAACAGCCAACCTGGGGTCTTGGTCTTCCCCGCAATCGCAGGGGCCATCGTTTAAGTTCTTCCCGCACTTTGGGCATATGCCCTTGCAGTCCTCGCTGCAGAGGTATTTCTGCTCCATATTGAGCACGAGAGCGTCGTTCGCTATCTCTCCGAGATCGGCAAAGTCGCCGTCGAGAAGGTAGGTATCCTCCAGCTCCTCGTCTTGAAGCTCCTCGGCAAGATAAGCCTCTATGGGGATATACAGCTCTTTTTGAAGGCTCTTGAGGCAGCGGGCGCAAAGGCACTCGATCCCGCATCTTATCTCACCTGTTACCGAAAGAGCCCCGGCATGGTTGATGACCTCGCCGGAGGCGATAACAGGAGATGAGAAGCCTTGAATCCCCTCAAAATCCAGCCCGTCGGTATCTACTTCAAAGCTGAACGGCAGGTGCGCGCCGGATATTTCAATTATATCCTTTAGATTGAGCCGCATATCATACCTCGACAGTAATTCATAGAAGCACTATGGTATTATAAAGGAATAATTAAAGCTTGTCAAGGAAAAATCAGTTTATTTTTACGTTCTCCCAGAGCGTATTCATATAGTCGAGCATATCCTGCGGGAGATTTTTATAAGCGTAGGTATTGTACATCGCTGAAAACTCGCCGGTCTCGGGGTAAAGGATCTCGATAGTCTCTTCACCCATATAATCGAGATACTCGGCGTCGGTGTAAACGACGCGGTTCGGGGACGCATAATAGGTATACTCCGCGTTTGCAACGGCGGCGTCGCGGCTGAGCATGAAGTTTATAAATATCTCAGCAAGCTCCTTATCCTGGCAGCAGGAGGGAATGCACATCGCGTCGACGTAGTAGTTGGTGCGCTCGGGATAATAGAACCGGAGATCGACGGTATCCGCCTGGGCGTCGACCATAGTGAAATAGTCTCCGGCGTAGTAAGCGCCGATAGCCGCCTCGCCCGACTCCATCATATTATAGATCTCGTCCATGACCTGTCCGTACAGAAGCGGGCGCTGGATCATAAGTTCTTCATAAGCCTTGTCCCACTGTGATTTGTCTGAGGTATTGACGTCGAGCCCGAGCTTGTACATCGCCGTACCGAAAGCGTCGCGGGAGTTGTTGAAGGAGACTATCCTGCCGGAGTACTTGGGATTCCACATAAGGTCCCAGCCCTCTGCGTCAGCCTCGTCGACCTCATTGGCATTCCAGATAACGCCGACGATTCCATAGGTATAGGGCACGGTGTATCTGTTCTCTGCGTCGTAGTAAAGCCCCTTGAAGCTGTCGTCGATGTTCTTATAATTTGGGATATTCGAAAAGTCAAGCTCAAGAAGCATATCCTCGGCGATCATACGGGCTATCATATAGTCGGAAGGGATAACGACGTCGTAGCTAACTGCGCCGGCGGAGAGCTTCGCGTACAAATCCTCGTTGGACTGGAAGGTGTCGTAGTTAACGTGGACCTTTTCACCGTAGGTTTCGGCGTACCACGCCTCGAATTCCTTGATCGTATCGTAGCTGTCCTCCGAACCGTCGGAGATATACTCTCCCCAGTTGTAAACGTTGAGCGTTTTGCTCTTGCCGCCGGAGCAGCCGGCGAGGCAGGCTATTATCATTGCCGCCGCAAGGACGGCGCAAAATACTTTTTTCACTGTTCATTACCCCTTATCTTTTTTGTTTTGTTTCTGCGCCTCTCCTTCCTTGCGCGCAGTGCGTCGTCGTCCGTCAGGTTGGAAATGAGAAGAAGGGCGAGTATAACGAAGAAGATCAAAGTCGCCAGAGCGTACATTTTAGGCGTTACGGTCTTTTTCGTCATATTGTAGATTCTTATCGGGAGGGTCTGGAAGCCGGCTCCGGAGGTGAAGTAGCTGATCACGAAGTCGTCGAGACTCATAGTGAAAGCCATGATCGCTCCCGTTATTATACCCGGCATTATCTCCGGTATAGTCACCTTGAAGAAAGCCTGACGCGGTGTGCAGCCGAGATCGAGCGCCGCCTCGGGCAGCGCGGGATCCATCTGCCGGAGCTTTGGGAGCACCTGCAGAATAACATAGGGCAGGCAGAAGGTGACGTGGGCTATGAGCATAGTCCAGAAGCTCAGGCTGTTTGCAAGTCCGAAGAGCCTCCCGGCGAAAACGAACATAAGCATAAGCGAAATACCGGTTATTATGTCCGGGTTCGTCATCGGAATGTCCGTCGCCGTTTTGAGCGCTGTTTTGAGCCATTTGGAACGGAGCCTGTCGATGCCGACAGAAGCCGCGACGCCGATAACGGTCGAGATCACCATTGCGGAGACCGCCAGCAGAAGCGTGTTCCTAACGCTCTCCAGCGTCGCCTCGTCGCGGAAAAGCTCTCTGTACCACTTGAGGGAAAAGCCGGAAAAAACCGAAAGGCTCCTCGCCTCGTTGAATGAAAAAACGAGCAGTATGACGATCGGCGCGAAAAGGAACACGAAAATGAAGGCAGTGTATATCTTTGAAGCCGTCTTCACGCCTTCGCCCCCTCTCCGTATTTTCCCCTGCCTGTGAGATACTTGATGAGCGCCATTGCGACGAGAAGTATCACCATGAGGATGAACGCCATAGCTGCGGCGAAATGGAGATTGTTTGCAACGTACTGTCCCTCAATGGCGTCGCCTATGAGGAAAAACCTACCGTTGCCCAGCTTCTGGGAGATATAGAATGTGCTTATGGAGGGAATTAGCACCATAGTCACTCCGTTTAGTATTCCCGGAATGCTGAGGGGGATAATGACGCGGCGGAGCACCTGAGCTCCGTTGCACCCGAGGTCTCTCGCAGCCTCGATTAGCTTATAGTCCATCTTCGCCATAATCGAGTAGATCGGAAGCACCATATACGGGAAATAATCGTATACCATTCCGACCACAACTGCAGATTCAGTGCCGATTATATGCATTTTCCCGAGCCCGAGACCCGAGAGAATGCCGTTCAGTATGCCCGTGTCCTGAAGTATCGTCATCCATGCGTAAGTTCTGATGAGGAAGTTCATCCACATGGGTATCATAATGAGCACCATCATGATCTTCTGAGCCTTCGCGCTCGCCCTTGTCATAAAGTAGGCGAGCGGATAACCGAGAAGAAGGCAGATTGCCGTTGAGATAACGGCGAGCTTCAGGCTGCGCATAAAGATGTCGATATATATCCTGCTGCCGGTCTCTCTGCTCGTCTCGGTAAAAAACCTTGCGATATTGCCGAAGGTAAAGCCGAAGCTGTTGTCGGTAAACGCGTAGTACGCCACGAAAAACAGAGGGACTGCGATGAACAGAAGCGCCCAAATCGAATACGGGGCTATGAGCGCGCCGGTGCGCCGTCTCGTGTTCCCGCTCATTCCTCTTCCTCGCTTTCATTCTCGGAGATCTCGTCGTACTCCTCGGAATAGGAGGAGTAGTCGCCGAACATTCCGGAATAATGGCTCTTTTTCATAACGTGGAAGCCGTCGGGATCAATCTTGATGCCGATCTTCGAGCCCTCGGGGCAGAAATCCGTCGTCTGGATGAGCCACTTGAAGCCGTAGAAATCGACTATGATATCGTACTGCACGCCCTTGAACGTGACCTGAGTCACGGTTCCCTTGAGCTGTCCGTCCTTTTCCGGCACTATATCGACGTCGTCCGGCCTTATTACGACGTCAACCGCCTCGTTCGGCGCAAAGCCCTTGTCGAGGCATCTGAATTTGCGGTTGAATATCTCGACGACTCCGTCCTCGCGCATTATGCCGTCGACTATGTTGGACTCTCCGATGAAATCCGCGACGAATGCGTTTTTCGGCTCGTTGTAGATATCCTCCGGCGTGCCTATCTGCTGTATGCGTCCGCCGTCCATCACGACCACGGTGTCGCTCATTGCGAGAGCTTCCTCCTGGTCGTGCGTAACGTAAATAAAGGTTATCTCCATCTCGCGCTGTATGCGCTTGAGCTCCTGCTGCATATCCTTGCGCAGGCGCATATCGAGAGCGCCGAGCGGCTCGTCGAGAAGAAGGACCTTCGGGTTGTTGACGAGGGCTCTCGCTATGGCGACTCTCTGCTGCTGGCCGCCGGAGAGGCTCGTAACGCTCCTGTGCTCAAAGCCCCTGAGATTTATTATCTCAAGCATCTCGTGTACGCGGGTCTTTATCTCATCCTTCGGCACTTTTTTGATATTGAGTCCGAAGGCGATATTGTCGTATACGTTGAGATGCGGGAACAGAGCGTATTTCTGGAATACGGTGTTCACCTGACGCTTGTGCGGCGGTACGTCGTTAATCCTCACTCCGTCAAAAAAAACGTCGCCGGAAGTGGGTACAAGAAAGCCGCCCACTATTCTCAGAGTGGTGGTCTTTCCGCAGCCCGACGGTCCCAGCAGCGTGAGGAATTCCTTATCGTTAAAATACAGATTGATGTTGTCAAGAACTGTCTCGCCTTCAAACTGCATGGAGACGTCCTTGAGCCTTATAAGCTCTTTTGACATTATCCTCCCCCTCATTTCCCGAATGATATCTCTGTGTCGTCCTTATTGGACATTAGAATAAATATACATAGTAACACACTAAAAGTCAAATGGAAAAACCGAAAAACTTGGCGAAATTTGGCGTTTCAGCGCTGAATTCTTTGTTCAAAAGATAGTTAAGACTCCCCGCGTCAGTTCTGAAAGAGAAAACGAGCTTGTATGAGTAGAGCTGCTGACCTTCCCTGTCCCTGTCTCTTCCGTATTTCCCGTCGCCGAGAAGCGGATGCCCTGCATGGGAAAACTGCGCTCTTATCTGATGAGTGCGGCCGGTCAAAAGCTCGCACTCCACGAGGCTGTCGCCGCCCTTGACTGCAAGCGTGCGATATTTGGTTACGGC
>CACXBO010000047.1 GCA_902765975.1 Oscillospiraceae bacterium | reverse complement strand
ATAACGAGGTTTGAGGTTATGTAAATAGAGCAGTTTATAAGGACTATTGCGATAGTGACCGTCATTGCCTGATCGTTTTGCAGAAGAGCCTTAAACATCTTACCTATGGAAACGGTCTCCATTTTGACAGTGGACTTCTCCTTTATTTTTATGCAGGTTATGATCGTGAAGAGCACGAAAATAACAGCAACGCCGAGAGCAAAGTACTTGAAGCCTACTATCTCTATCATTTGAGCTCCGGCGTTTTCTCCTGCAAACATACGGCCAAGAGCGGGAACGACCATCATGGTTACGACGGTTATTATTGCGCTTCCTACTCCGGCGCAGGTGCGAGCAAGCGTGGTAAGCCCTTCGCGCTCTTTTCCGCCCTTCGTAAAGGCGGGGATCATGGACCAGTAAGGAATATCCATCATAGTGTAGGTCACGCCCCACATAATGTAGGAGACAGCAGCGTAAGCGACGAGACCGGAGGCGTCGAGCTTGGGAGGCGCGGCGAACATCAGGAAGAGCACGACTGCATTAGTGAGAGTTCCGATAAGGAGCCAGGGACGGAATTTACCCCATCGAGTCTTTGTCTTCGCCACAACAACGCCCATTATGGGATCGTTGAAGGCGTCGAAGATACGGGCTACGAGCAGTATTACTCCCATTGCGATAGCGTTAACCCCGAGCAGATCCTGGAAATAGTAAAGTACGTAGCTTGCAGAAAGCATATAGACCATATCTTTGCCGACTGCGCCGAGACCGTAAGCAATTTTCTGCCCTAAAGTCAGGTTTTTCTCCATATATTATTCGCCCTCCTTGATTTTTGCTTTGAAATCTATCTCAACCGCTTCAATTCCTGCGGCTTTGATACTTAACTTGCCGTTCCCTTCTTTTCCAACGCTCTTGACATAAGTCCCACACATCCCGCCTTCTGCGGTAACTGTACGGGGGCCTATGAGTTCGATTGAGCCTTCTGCGTCAAGCTCTATCGGAAGCTGCGCAAAGGAAGCGACGTTGCCGTAATCGTCCAGCACCCGTATACGGACAGCCGCCATATCGTAGGTGCTGTCCTCGTTCAGCTCCGTTTGACTCGGTAATGCTTCGATATGAAGCCTGCTTCCCGGGGCTTTCGTGACCGACTTAACGAGCCTTCCGCCTCTGTATGCGTCGAAGCGCCACTTAGTAGCCTCGCCGCCCCAGTTGCCTATATACTTTCCGTAAAGCTCAACGCCATCCTGAAATGACATTTTATATCTGACCATCGCATAGCCGAGCTTCAGCTTATAGCTGAGCGGCAGATTGCTCATTCCGTATTTTCCGGTTGCAACGAGACACTCGCGCATTAGTTTTTCCTTTGAGCCGGTAAAGCCCTCCTGAGACCTGAGCAAGTCGCCTATAGTATCGTCGACGGCAATCGGACCGTGGGGCAGTCCCTTCCATGCTCCGGGCTTAAATGTTGTTACGTAGTTTCCGTTTTTATAAAGCTTGACCTCGTCAGCATTCGTAAAGATATATGCTTCACCAGCCTGCCCGCCCGGATAGTCGCCTATATCGAAGGATGAGCCTATATCAAGCACGTCTCCGCTCTCGCCCTGACTTGCGTATAGCGCGGAGGCAAGCTTAGGATTACGGAAGAAGTCCATAACTCCGTGATAGCAGATTCTGTCGCCGGAGCCGAAATCCTTGTGCGTGTTATAGTCGAACATACACCAGCCGAAAGAGCCCGCATGCTCTCCGTCAGACATTGCGGCGTCGAGAACTCTCGCGTGGCGCAAAGCATGCTCCTGCCTGTCCTTCCAGGAGTCAAAGGACTTTGTCGGAAACATATGACCGTTGTGTTCGGAGATAAGGAAGCTCTTACCCATATCGGTCGTGACCTTGCTCTTAGGTCTGCAGCCCGGAGTCTCCCCGTTGTGGCTGAAATCGTTAAAAGCATAAACGTCTTCAAGAAGATTAGACTTTTCAAGATAGCGTACTCCGCTCGTCTGTCTCGTCGGATCAAGCTCGTGAGCTATAGCGTTAGTGCGCTTATAGAATTCGTCGTTGTCGACGCTCTCGTTAATTCTTACACCCCAGAGAACTATAGACGGATGATTTCTGTATTGCAGGATCATCTCGCGTACGTTTTCGCACGCCTGATCCTTCCAGCTTTTGTCTCCGATATGCTGCCAGCCCGGAATCTCTGTGAAAACGCAGAGACCGAGCCTGTCGCACTCATCAATAAAATGGTGACTCTGCGGATAATGAGACGTTCTTACCGCATTGCAGCTCAGTTCATTTTTCAGTATTCTTGCGTCTTCCCTTTGAAGATGCTCAGTCGCCGCGTAACCTATGTACGGCCAGCACTGATGACGGTTGAGACCTCTGAGAAAGAGTTTATTACCGTTTAAATAGAAGCCGTCGGCTTTAAACTCTGCAGTTCTTATACCGAAAGCGGTCTCGTATACATCTCCGCCTGCCGTTACCTCACATCTGTAAAGGTTGGGGCATTCGGTATCCCAAGGCTTCGGGCTATTTACTGAGAAGACGAAATCTCCCTTTTTTCCGCTTTCCTCACATAAGAGCTCTCCGTCGGGATCGTAAATTCTTGCAGTAACCTCGTCGGGAGCGCCAAAAAATACCGCGGAAACTTTGACTGTGTGCAAATCGGGAGTCTGAACGAAAACATCCTTAACGTAGACCTCAGGCTTAATTTCAAGCCATACCTCCCTGTATATCCCGCCGTAGGTAAGATAGTCTATGACAAAGCCGAACGGCGGAATAGATCCGTTTTCCGTCGTATCAAGTCGTACGGCTATATAGTTATCGCCAGTTGAAACAAGGTCTGTTATGTCAAACGAAAACGCCGTATAGCCGGATCTGTGGCTCCCGGCAAGGGTTCCGTTTACGAAAACGT
>CACXBO010000046.1 GCA_902765975.1 Oscillospiraceae bacterium | reverse complement strand
GGCGCTACGGCAAAGCTTATCAAAAGATTTGCCGGCAGAGCGGCGAGCGAGAAATATCCGAAGTGCAGAGCCGAGAGCGGTATAGTTGCCGCCATAGCTCCGAGAGTTACGGCAAAGCCACCCGCAAGCTTCGCTATTCTGCCCTTTCTTTTCGGTTTCCTGATGGAATTATAAAGCTTCAGGCTGCAGAACGCGTTCAGTATCCTCGGCGATATGAGAGTGATTCCTAATACGGAAGCGAACGATAGCTGGAAGCCCGCGTGGGTCGCGCTCATCGGGTCTACCGCGAGAATGAAGATGAGAGCAGCAGCGATAGACGTAAGCTTATCCTCCTCCCTTCCCACAAGAGGAGCAATAATAACGAAGAGCTCCATTATAACGGCGCGGGTCACCGAAGGCGTAAAGCCCGCGACAGCCGCGAACAGGACGAGCAGAGGAATTATAGTCAGAGCGGCTTTGCTCTTTTTCGGAATGATGATAAGGAGAAAAGAAGCAAGGATAGAGACGTGCATACCAGACACCGTCGCCACGTGGTAAATCCCGGAACGCTGGAGGTCGCTCGTGAGCGCCCTGTCCATTTTCAGCGCCGACTTGTCTCCGGTCAAAAGAGCGAGGGCAAGCGGATATTCTTTCTCCGGATAAACGGCCTTAATCGCGTCCTTGACAGCCTTCGCCGCATATTTATGGAGATACCTTAACTGCGGCGCGGAGGCTGAGACCGTTATCTCAAAGCCTTTAACGCTTCCGGCCCCGACTCTTGCGGTATGAGAAAAGTATTCCTCGCTTTCGCTTCCTGTTTTCCCGCCTGCGGCGAAAAGCATAGCTGTAAATCTCACTCTGTCGCCGGGCTTGACCGCGTCGGCTTCTCTGTCGTAGAGGTAAACGACGGCGTTAACGCGGCCGGTTTCGGTTATTATGCTTACGTTAAGCGCTGCTCCCCTTGAGTAAAAAGCGGGAAAGTCTGTCGCCTCCGCCTCCAGAAGAAGCTCTTCTCCCATAGGAAGCGACGCTTCTTTTGCGAATAGGAACGAATACAGCGGCAGATAGGCAAAGCCCGCAGTTATTCCCGCAAGGATGATCGCGGCGAGCTTCCTGCGCGCTGTTTTCAGAAAAAGGCATAAGATAAACGCCAAAAACGCCGCTCCGGCAAGTATAAGCGCCCGTTCTCCGCTCAGCAGATACGCGGAGAACGTTAGAGCGGCTGCAAAGGAGAAGCCCCATGCCGCAAGTCTTCTCAATCGCGCCACCCCCCTTCAGCTTTTAGCATAATAACATTTCTGCCCGGTATTTACAAGCGCGATCGGTTGGTACTGTACTTTTTTGTTTTTTTGTGGTATTATACTGTAAATCTTAATGAAGCTGGTAGCGTTGAATGAAAAAGCTTAAAACGTCAGACGAGCTTGCCGCTTATATAATCGAATCAAGCGAGGAGGACAGGGCGCTTATCGAAGGGCTCTTTTCTTCCCTGTCGTCGCGCCTTAATTTAGCCTCGATATATGAAAAACAGATAATAAAGGACTATGACCGCGCTCTCATCAGCCTGATAGAACGCGGCGTTTCAGTAGCGGACGCGGTTTTCAGGCTCAATCCGGAGAAGCTCGGCGGATATTACTGCAGGGAGTCGAAGGCCTGGTATCCTCTCGATTCCTCCGCGAAGGTTTATCCGCTCTCGATGTCCAGAAATAAAATGCAGGTGTTCCGGCTTTCCGCCTATATGACGGAGGACGTTGTCCCGGAGCTTCTGCAGGTCGCTCTGAACGCCGTTATGACGCGCTTTCCCTCGTTCGCCGTCTCCGTTCGCCGCGGCTTTTTCTGGCACTATCTCGACGGGCTCAAGGCCCGCTTTGAGGTCACGGAGGAAAACGACGTCCCCTGCGGCGGGATCGACATTTCCTCATCCCGCTCCCCGGCCCTCCGAGTGCAATATTATGGGGACAGAATAAGCGTAGAGTTCTTCCACGTGCTTACCGACGGCACCGGCGGAATGGTCTTTCTGAAAACTCTGGTCGCCGAATACGTAAGGCTGCTCGGCTTTGATATCCCCTGCACCCACGGAGTTGCGGATATTATGGACATTCCCGACCCCGGAGAGGCCTCGAACTCTTTCGTCGACTGGTACAAGCCCGGTCCGACCGGCGGGTTTATGGGCTCGCCCGCGGCTCAAATGGGCGGCCGGCTTACGAGAAAACGCCCCTCCGGCGTTATCCACTTTATTATGGACTCGGATAAGCTCCGCTCTGCAGCAAGGTGCAAGGGCGTATCTGTGACAACGCTTATGACCGCCGCTATCTTCGTAGCCTCCCGCGCCGCCATGGATTCCCCGGACGGGGATATCCAGGTGCAGGTCCCCGTCGATATGCGTCGCATCCACCCCTCCGCAACGCTGCGTAATTTCTCGCTCTACGCCAGTCCGAGGATACCCGCAAAGGATATCCGCGATCTCGATTCGATTTTAAAAACCGTTGAAAACGAGCTTAAAAAGGGCACGAGCGAGGAATATCTGAATCATATGCTCACCTCTGCCGTTATGCTCGTAAACGCGGCGAGACCTATCCCGCTCTCGATGAAGGGTTGGTTCATCAGGATACTGTACGGCTTCCTCGGAGATAAGCTTTTCACGAACACTCTCTCGAATCTCGGGCAGGTAGAGCTTCCGGAAGAGCTTCTTCCGCACGTCCGGATGATGGATTTCGTGCTCGGAACGGTGATAACGAATCGCGCAGCCTGCTCGCTGGTGACCTGCAACTCCAAGGCAGTCCTCTCCGTTGCCAAGCTCACGAAGGACCCGTCCTTTGAGGAGCGGCTTTATTCAGAGCTCACGAGGCTTGGGGTCAGGATCGAACTTGAAGGGAGCGACGGCGATGAAGATTAAAGTCACTTATCCCGCGCCCGATAAGAGGAGCGCGTTCATGCGCGTGCTGAGAAAGGTATGCATCTGGGTGTTCCTTTTCGCCGCAGTCGCAGCCGCAGCGGTCAACTTGGCCATTGGCGGAAAGCCATGGTGTATCGTGGTAATATGGTCGATCTTCACCGCAGCTTCCGTGCTGTTCTCTCCTCTCGTCGAGGCGGGGCCGATAGCTCAGGGAACAAGGCTCGTTCTGAATACCGCCGTACTTCTTACCCTTATCGACGCCATCCTCGCCCCCGGCTGGGCGGCGACAGCCGTTCCGATAATGGTCGCCGGCTCTCTTATCGCCCTCTCATGCCTTCTATTCATTGAGATAAAGCGCCACAGAGTCGGCTCTGTACCTCTCACCATGTCAATGGGCGCAGCCGTTGTCGCCTCTCTCATCTATAACGTTGTGACCGACGGGCTCAATATCCCGATGCTCGTACTCG
>CACXBO010000045.1 GCA_902765975.1 Oscillospiraceae bacterium | reverse complement strand
CCGCCGCTGCTGCATAGAAAAAACTGTTTTTACAATTTGTTTACCTTTAAGTTCCGATTAAGTGTATAATCATATTATAACGATACGGAAGAGAACAGGGGGGATACATATGAAGGAAAAGATACTCGTTATCGAGGATGAGAGAAATATTTCGGAGCTTATAAGGCTCTATCTCGAGAGGGAGGGCTTTGAGGTCAGGCAGGCGTTCGACGGAGGCGCGGGAGTCGCCGCCTTTGAGGATGAAAAGCCCGATCTCGTGCTCATCGACGTTATGATGCCCGTTATGGACGGCTGGCAGGTGCTGAAGGAGATAAGAGCCGCGTCGAAAACGCCCGTGATCATGCTGACGGCAAAGGGCGAGACCGCGGACAAAGTGACGGGTCTTGAAAACGGGGCGGACGACTATATGACGAAGCCCTTTGAGGCGAGGGAGCTTATTGCGCGAATCCACGCCGTTATGCGGAGATACGGCGGCGAGAAGAAGGACGCGGCGAAACGGCTTGAGTTCGATAAGCTCGTTATCGATATGGACTCCTTCGAGCTGACGGTCGACGGGCGCAAGGTGGACGTGCCGCCCAAGGAGATGGAGCTTCTCTTCCACCTCGCCTCCAGTCCCAACCGCGTGTTTACCCGCAATCAGCTTCTCGACGAGGTCTGGGGCTTCGACTACTTCGGAGACAGCCGCACGGTGGACGTGCACGTCAAGCGCCTGCGCGAGAAGCTTGAGAACGTGTCCGACAAGTGGAGCCTCAAAACCGTCTGGGGCGTGGGCTATAAATTCGAGGTACTGAACGGGTGAGGTAATTGAAAGGCTTCAGGAGCATATTCTTCAAAAACTTCATGACTGTGGCGATAGCCCTTATCCTGAGCTTTATCCTGCTGCTCTCCGCCTTCGCCTCGATAAGCTACGGATATATGGTCCGGGAGAAGACGGGGACTATGCGCGAATTCGCGTCTGCCTCCGTCGGCATAATTTCCGCGAACTCCGGTCGAATCGAGCCGGACAGCCTGAGCATGCGGGGCCTTCTCGTGCTGCTCGCCGGCTCGGACAGCTATAACATCCTTATGACGGACGAGGTGGGCAGGATCATCGCCTGCTCGGACAGAGAGCTTAGCTGCCCGCACCTGGGGGAGAGCGTGCCGGCCTCTGTTATCGCAGAGATAAACAATTCCGGCGAATTTACCGGGCTAGTAAAGCTCGGCGGCATCTATCAGGATAACCGGTACGTGCTTGGAATGAGCCTGAGACGCGACGAGTACCCGAGCTCTTACTCCGGGTTCATCATCTTTTCGGCGAGCGCGAAGGATATCGGCCGTATATGGCGCTGGTCCGCCGCGATTTTCGCCGCTATCGCCTTCGTCGTCTTTGCCGTTGCGTTCACGGTCTCATATCTCGTTACGAGAAAGCAGATGCGCCCGATAAACGAGATGGCTGCCGCAGCGCACAGGTTCGGGCGGGGAGACCTCTCCGTCAGAGTCCGCGAGAGCGGGAGAGAGGACGAGATAGGCGAGCTGAGCTATGCCTTCAACCGCATGGCGGAGAGCCTTGAGCGCGGGGAAAAGGCGAGACGCGAGCTTATCGCCAACGTCAGCCACGAGCTGAAGACGCCGATGACGACCATAACAGGCTTTGCCGACGGGATACTCGACGGCACGATACCGCCGGAGAAGGAGAGGGAATACCTAACGATAATCTCCTCGGAGACGAAGAGGCTTTCGCGCCTCGTCCGCGGTATGCTGGAGGCGTCGCAGCTCTCGGATATGGATAAGACCTCGGTTACGAAAAAGAGCTTTGACGTCGCAGAGGTGATAAGGCTCGCCCTCGTAAGCCTTGAGCCGAAGATAACGGGGCGCGGGCTCGACTGCGACGTGTCGCTGCCGGAGGAGCCTGTGCTTACCCTCGGCGACCCGGACGCGATAACTCAGGTGGTATATAATCTCATCGACAACGCGGCGAAATTTGCCAAATGCGGCACGTCCATAGGCATTGAGCTTTGGAAGGAGGGCGGCAAGGCGAAGGTCTCGGTCTCGAACCGTGGAGAGACGATACCTAAAGAGGAGCTTCCCCTCATCTTCGACCGCTTCCATAAGAGCGACAGGTCCAGAAGCGTCGATAAGGACGGCGTGGGACTCGGGCTCTATATTGTTAAGACCATTCTCGACGCGCACGGAGAGGACGTTTTAGTGACGAGCAGCGAGGGACTTACGACCTTTACCTTTACTCTCACGGTCAAGGACTGATACGACAGCTTTCTTCCGTTTTTTCCCTTTCGGGGGTCTATAATATCGCCGTGACGATATTATCCTGAAGGGAATGGTGTTATGCGTAGGATAAGCTTTATCGCTTTTTTCGCGCTGGCTGCCCTTGTGCTGACGGGCATGAGGTCTCCGGCGCCGCGGATCGACCTTGACGGGCGCAGGCTCGACGAATCCGGTCTCGCCTTTGAGGCTGAGGGCGAGGTGTATATCCCGCTCCGGGAGTTCTGCGAGGCGCTCGGCGCTTCGGTGGAGTGGGACGGCGAAGCAAAGCGCGCCGAGGTACGGCTGCCCGGACTTGAGCTTTATGCGAAGGTCGGGGAGAGGTATATCGAGGCGAACGGGAGATGCCTTTTCTGTCCGGAGAGGGTAATTATCAGGGAGGGCAGGCTTATGGCGCCAGCCTCCGCCCTTGCGAAGGCGTTCGGGGCGGGGCTTGAGTTCAACGCCGCTTCGCTGACGCTCTCGCTCACCTCCGGAGGTCTCGTTCTGGAGAGCGCGGAGACGTATTACGACAGCGACGACCTCTACTGGCTCTCGCGCATCATCGAGGCGGAGAGCGGCACGGAGACGCTTATGGGCAAGATCGCCGTCGGGAACGTCGTTCTGAACAGGGTGAAAAGCCCGGAGTTTCCCGATACAGTGAAGAAGGTCGTCTTCGACAGGCGCTGCGGGATACAGTTTTCCCCCGCCTATTCGGGGAGCATCTACAACAGTCCGCGGGCGGAGAGCGTTATTGCCGCGAAGCTCTGCCTCGACGGGGCGAGCGTGGCGGGCGAGAGCCTTTACTTCACGCCGATACGCAGGGCGAAGACCTGCTGGGCGGCGAGGAACAGACCGGTCTTCGGTCAGATAGACAGGCAGATGTTTTTTTTATAGACAATGGCGCGAAAAAGCGCTATAATATAAAAGAAGATAAATATGAAAGGGTGAGTGGTGATAATGCTTATCTTTTGGATCGCGGCGATAGCCGTCTTCCTCATTATCGAGGCTGCGACCGCCAATCTCGTAACGGTGTGGTTTGCCGTTGGCTCCGCTGCGGCTCTGCTTGCCGAGAGGCTCGGCGCGGCCGTGTGGCTGCAGGCGCTCGTCTTTATTGCGGTGTCTCTCGGAGTTCTGTTTGCCCTGAGACCGTTTACCAGGAAATTCGTGAACGCGAAAAAGCAGCCGACGAACGCAGACAGAGTGCTCGGCTCCGTTTGCCCGGTGACAGAGAATATCGACAATATTGCAGGGACGGGCGCGGTGAACGTGGACGGAAAGTCGTGGACCGCCCGCTCGAGAGACGGGCTGAATATCGAGACGGGCGCTCTCGTCCGCCCGGTAGCTATCGAGGGAGTTAAGCTCATCGTTGAGAGAGCTCAATAATATACATAGGAGGAATAAGCTATGCAATACGTACTCATCGGAGCAGCCGCTCTTCTGGTGCTCATAATCGTGTCCAATATCCGCGTTGTACAGCAGGCGACGGCGCACGTTATCGAGCGCCTCGGAGCTTACAGCACGACCTGGGGAGTCGGCATCCACGTCAAGCTGCCCTTCGTCGAGAGAGTCGCAAAGGTCGTCTCCCTCAAGGAGCAGGTCGCTGATTTCCCGCCTCAGCCGGTTATCACGAAGGATAACGTCACGATGCAGATCGACACCGTCGTTTACTTCCAGATCACCGACCCGAAGCTCTATACCTACGGTATCGAGAACCCGATGACCGCCATCGAGAACCTCTCCGCGACAACGCTGAGAAACATCATCGGCGAGCTGGAGCTTGACCAGACCCTCACGAGCCGCGATATCATCAACTCCAAAATGCGCTCTATCCTCGACGAGGCTACCGACCCATGGGGCATCAAGGTAAACCGCGTTGAGCTCAAGAACATCCTCCCGCCGCGCGAGATCCAGAACGCGATGGAGAAGCAGATGAAGGCTGAGCGCGAACGCCGCGAGGCCATACTCCGCGCAGAGGGCGAAAAGAAGTCCGCCATACTCATCGCGGAGGGCGAGAAGGAGTCCGCCATACTCCGCGCCGAGGCTCAGAAGGTGCAGATGGTCCGCGAGGCTGAAGGTCACGCCGAGAGCATCAGGCTCCACAAGGAGGCCGAGGCGGAGGGTATGATAACGATAAAGAAGGCCGAGGCGCAGGGCGTAGCTCTCCTCAAGAGCTCCGGCCTCTCCGAGGAGCAGATCGTCCAGCTCAGAAGCCTCGAGGCATTTACCGCCGCCGCCGACGGCAGAGCGACGAAGATAATCGTTCCGAGCGAGATCGCCTCCGTTGCAGGCCTTGCGAAGGGACTTATCGAGTCCGTCTCCGACGCTAAAGAGGGCGGCGCAAAGCGCGACGAGCATCCGGCGCACTGAGATAATAAACTGAAAACGAAAAGCTTCCACCCTTAAACGCTTTAGCGCAGGGGGAGGAAGCTCTTTTTTCTTTTTGGAGGCCGAGACGCGACGGAGTTATCCTCTTATGACGTTCACGCCCGCCTTGCCCTCAAGGAGATCGGCCTCGCGGGAGTGGCAGGAGAAGAGGATTATCTGGCGCGTGTCGGAGAGGGCGGCGAGAAGGTCAAGAGCCTCCGCCATTCGCCCGTCGTCGAAGTTCAGAAGGGCGTCGTCGAGGATCATCGGGGCGGGATCGTCGCCGCCGAGGATGAGCTCGCACATCGCAAGGCGAAGGGAGAAGTATATCTCGTCCACGGTGCCGTCTGACAGGGACAGAACGCTGCGCTCCGAGAGGTCGCCTATGGGACGCGCCGTAGCGTCGAAGCCGCGGTCAAAGCTCAGGCGCTCATACTGCCCGTCGGTCAGCCGCTCCATATATTCGCCCGCCTTTTTTGAGATGAGAGGCGAGAAGCGGGTGGTGAGCTCGGTATTCGCCTCGGTGAGAGTTGAGATGGCGAGGGATAGAGCTGAGTATTTGTTTTCCTCCTCGGCTATGCGCTCGGAGAGAAGCGCTATCCTCGATTCGACGACGGCGGGGTCGCCCTGACTCAGCCTCTCGCCGAAAAGCACGTCGTAGCGGCGCATTGATTCGGTTAGCTGAGTCTTGGCGCGGGCAAGAGCCGCCTCGGTATCCTCCCTGTCTCTCAAGGGCTGCGGGATATAGGTATCGTCCGGCTCGGGCAGGTCGGGGTACTGGTGTATCAGAGTGTCGTATATCGAGCGGGTGGAGGAGAGATCGAACTCAGCCTTGTTCGCCCTGTCGATACGCTCCTCAAGGTCGCGGAGCACAGCCATTACCTCCTGACCGCTCCTCACCTCCGGCGCGATATCAGCTATAGCGCGGATCGACTTGTCCTCAGCCTCCTGAGAGGCCGTCGCCGCCTCGGAGAAGCGCGACCTCGCTGAATCGCGGGCTG
>CACXBO010000044.1 GCA_902765975.1 Oscillospiraceae bacterium | reverse complement strand
GTAGCTCAGTCGGTAGAGCAGCTGATTCGTAATCAGCAGGTCGTGTGTTCAAGTCACATCACCAGCTCCATCGTCGTCGCGGACTTCATATCGTTCGCGACGGCGATTTTTTTATCGCCGTCTCTCATTCATTCCGTCGCTCCTCCTCCCAAAACGCGACCCGCGTTGCTGGGCTCGCATTTTGAAAAAGGGTGCGTCGCGGACTTCATATCGTTCGCGACGGCGATTTTTTTATTGGAGATCTCTGTAATAAAGCCCGCCGGTTCGCGGGAGGCTGCACTCAGCGTTAGCCCTAATCTCGGAGAGGATACGCCGGCATTCGTCCGGCGATTCTGTCGTAAAATAGAGGAGCCGATAGTCGCATTCTGCCTGAGCTTTACCTCCGACGTGGAGCGGAACTGAGTTCAAAATGGTTTGATAACGCTTATCGTGGCATAAAATCTCAAAATCCGCTCCAGTTCTATCAGTCAGGTGGGGGCGACCGTCGCATTTCGAGCATGGGCGCGAGGCCCTCGCGGGGCAGGAGCGGACGCGCATCATCGGAAGACGTCCGTAGGCGATGAAGCCGCGCTTTATCCCGGAGCCGAGCTGCGCTATGCACTTCATCTTCAGCTCGAATGACACGGTGACGGCTGAGAGACCGAGAGCGCGGTAAAATTCAAGGGCGGGAGTGTTCAAAGCGTTAAGTCCTGCGCCGCCGTAAACATCGAGCCCCTCTTTTTTGCCGAGAAAAACGCCGTATGCGTTCTCTGCGTAAACGCTTCTGAGGCCGAGGCCGGCAAGACGCCGGAGCCTCGCCCGCTCCTCATCCTCGTTTTCCGGGAAGAGGACGGAGGCAAGCTCTCCGGTGAGCCTGTCGCCGAGCTTTGAGATCAGCCCGGGAGAGCGTTCTATCTCCGGGAGGGGCAGTATGATTCGGTCGGCCTCAAGCCCTGAAGCCTGTGAAGCCCTTTCGCCTCTCGCCCACAGCTCAGACGAGGCGGGTGGGGAATACTTAGGGAAAGAATAGGCAAAATCTTCCGAGCGATGGGGAGATATTCTCGATAATTCTGAGATTAGAGACTCGACTCCCATTCGGCGCATGTTATTCATAACGGAGGGCGGAAGCATGAGCCCCTCCGGATTCGAGACCGTGAGCTTATCGAGAAAGAACTGAGTGCCGCCGAGCTTTGATAGAGAGCGGCGGGCGTAGTCTCCGTCCGTCGGGCGGTTTTCGGCGGTTATGCCCCCCTCTCCGGAGACCTCGCAGGAGGCGGTGCGCGCGGAAACGGTGAGCAGGGAAGAAGCTCTGCCTACGGTCAGCGACATATCGACGGGTATGACGGGCTTTTCTCCGGCGTAGAGCTGAGAGAGAGACTTGAGCACCCCGGCGGCGGCGACGACGTCCTCCTTTTCACGGTGACCGAACATTGTTCCGTCGCGTTTTCCGACGGCGTAGCCCTCGGTGAAGCCGCCGCGCGAGAACACGGCGCGAAGGCTCTCTTCATCATACGCCTCGCCCCGGACGGCGGCTTTCGCTGCGGTGACGGCGGCGGCGACGTATTCCGGGCGCTTCATGCGTCCCTCGATCTTGAGGGAGGAAATACCCGCCTCTGCGAGCTCGCGGGCGCGGCGAAGGTGAGACATATCCTTGAGGCTGAGGGCAAAATGCCGCCCCTCGCAGACGAAATCGGTGCGGCAGGGCTGGGCGCAGAGCCCGCGATTCCCGCTCCTGCCTCCGATGAGACCGGACATATAGCAGGCGCCGGAGAGACACATACAGAGAGCGCCGTGCACGAAGGCCTCAAGCTCTGTTTCCGTTTCGGAGCGGATTTTTTCTATCTCTCTGAGGGATAGCTCGCGGGCGAGGACGACGCGCTTAACGCCGATGTCCTCAAAGAGCTTAACGCCGTCGGTATTGTGTACGGCGCATTGGGTGGAGGCGTGTACCTCGACGGTCGGATAGCGGCGGAGAAAGAGCTGCATAACGGCGAGATCCTGCACGATAACGGCGTCAGCCCCCGAGGCGGCTATCTCTTCAGCCGTCTTCTCAAGGGAGAAAAGCTCGTCGTCGCGGACGAGAGTGTTGACGGTGATATGCGCCTTTGCCCCGTGCGAGTGGCAGAGGGCGACGACGTCGGCAAGAGAAGCTCCGTCGAAATTTTCCGCGTTGCGCCTTGCGTTGAAGCCCTTTGCGCCGAAGTAAACGGCGTCTGCTCCGCAGCGCAGGGCCGCCTTGAGCTGCTCCGCGCCTCCGACGGGGGCAAGTATCTCCGGTATAGGCATCGTCAAGCCTCCTAAAATGATATCAAGGCTATTTTATCACATGGAAAAGGGCTTTTCAACTGTTGCGGTTTTCGGTTTTTTAGCGTAAAATCAGGGTAAAGGAAGTGAAGCGAAATGACTAACGCGGAACGCTTTATCGAAAAATACAAGAGGCTTGAAAAATCAGTCCGGAACGCCTACCGTCTGCGCGAGAGGGACTCCATATCGTTTTATCTGTCGAAGGACAATCGCTTCAAGAAATACGCCGCGGAGATAAAGATATGCCAGAACATAAGAAACGTGATACAGCACGAGCCGCGCTTCGGCGGCGACTATCCGGTCGAGCCTTCCGACGAGCTGCTCTCCTTCGTGGACGAGCTTATCGACACGATAGAGAACAGGCTTAAGGTCATCCAGATAGCGACGAGGAACGTGTGCTACTCCGGCATGGAGGGCGGCGTGCGCGAGACTATGTCAAAGATGCGGGCAAAGGGCTTCAACCACGTCCCGATACTTGACGACGGGCGCGTCGTCGGGGTTTTCAGCCGCAGCTCGCTCTTCAATATGATAGTGGACAAGGCGGACGAGAGCGCTGCGGAGCCGGAAAAGTTCTCGGATATGCGCGATTATCTGGGCTTTGAGAACAGAGGCGCGGAGGAATTTATATTCGTTCCGAAGGATATGTACGTCGAGGAGCTCGAGGAGCTTTTCGAGGCGGAGATAAAGAAGGCGAGGCGGGTCTCTGCCGCTTTCGTAACGGACACGGGCGATAAAACGGGTCGGCTTCTCGGTATGATAACCCCGTGGGATCTATTCAAGGCGTGAGGTGAAGGATGAAGGTTTGCATTATAGGCGGCGGGGCGTCAGGACTTGTCGCGGCGATAACAGCCGGGGAGAGAGGGCATGAGGTCAGCCTTTTCGAGCGGCAGGCGAGAGTCGGCAGAAAGCTTATGAGCACGGGCAACGGAAGGTGCAATCTAACGAACGTCCATGCTTCACCGGAGAGATACCACGGCGCGGACGGAAGCTTTGTCGTACCCGCGCTGAGCAGATTCGGAGCCGCTGAGACCCTGCGCTTTTTTGACAGCCTCGGTCTTATAACGGTCACGGAGGAGTCAGGCAGGGTATATCCTTTTTCAGACCAGGCGGGCAGCGTCCTCGACGTTCTCCGCTTCCGCTGCGACGCGCTCGGAGTAAACACGCTTACCGGCGTTGAGGTGCGCGGTATAAGAAAAACCAAGGAGGGCTTTGAGATAGCGACGGCCGATGGAAAGCGCCTCTTCGACAGGGCGGTAATAGCCTGCGGCGGAGCCGCGGGAGCGAAGGTCGGCGGAGTCGGTCTTGGATATGAGCTTCTCAGAAGTCTCGGCCACGGGATAACTGCTCTCTCTCCGGCCCTCGTGCAGATAAAGACCGACACGAACTATATAAAAAGCCTGAAGGGCGTGCGAGCGCAGGCGCGTATCGAGCTTAAAAAGGACGGGAAAACCGTGGCGACGGGAGCGGGAGAGGTACAGTTTACGGAGTACGGGCTTTCGGGACCCGCCATCTTCGATATTTCGGGCTGCGCCGCGCCCGGCTCGGAGATAAGCCTCGACCTTGCGCCAGATATGGGAGAAAGAGAGGTTATCGCTTATTTGAGCAGGAGGACTGCGGAGCTTCCGGGTCTAACGGCGGAGAGCGTCCTCGCGGGCTTTCTGCAGAGCAGAGTCGGAGCGACCGGCGTGAGATACGCGGGCGTCGGGCTGAACACTCCGCTTTCGGCTCTCGGCAGCGGCGAGCTTCTCCTTATAGCAGGCGCGGTAAAGAGCTTCAGGACGGCCGTTCTCGGCACTCTCGGCTTCGATTCCGCGCAGGTGACGCGGGGCGGCGCGAGGACGGAAGAGTTCAGACCGGACACCCTTGAGAGCCGCCTGGTGAAGGGCCTCTATGCCTGCGGCGAGGTGCTGGACGTGGACGGCGACTGCGGCGGCTTCAATCTGCAGTGGGCCTGGTCGAGCGGCAGACTGGCGGGTGAGCTGAGATGATAATAAGGGACCTGTCCGTATCGCCGGAGGGCGGCGACGAAGCCGCGAGAGCCGAGGCGGAGAAGCGGCTCGGGCGAAAAGTCGAAGCTTTTACGATCATCAAAAAATCGATAGACGCCAGAAAAAAGCCAAACGTAAAACTTATCTACACGGTAGAGGTCCTCGCAAGGGGCGAAAAAAGCGAGATAAAGCCGGTATACACTCCGCCGAAGGCGAATAAAATACCGGAGGACAGACCTGTGGTCGTCGGCTTCGGACCGGCGGGCATGTTTGCCGCCCTGTCGCTCGCAATGGCGGGGCTGAGACCGATAGTTCTGGAGCGGGGCGACGACGCTGAGACTAGAAGCCGAAAGGTGCTTGACTTCTGGAACGGCGGGAGGCTCGACCCGGAGTCGAACGTGCAGTTCGGCGAGGGCGGAGCAGGCACGTTTTCCGACGGCAAGCTGAACACCGGCACGAAGGACGAGCGCCTCGGCTTCGTTTTCCGTTCGCTCGTCGACTTCGGCGCGCCCGGGGATATAATCTACGACGCAAAGCCGCATATAGGCACAGACGTGCTCAAAAACGTTGT
>CACXBO010000043.1 GCA_902765975.1 Oscillospiraceae bacterium | reverse complement strand
TGAGCGCAAGAACTACGCTAAGAAGCTTAACTGTTGTTTTCATTTGAAATACCTCGCGATATTTTATCTTTTCGCCTTTATAAGCTATTAATTACTCTTCTTCGTCTTCGTTCTTCCTCTTGCGGCTCATTACCACGAGACCGACAACACCGGCTGCAAGAAGCGCGGCTCCGGGGACGACTGCGAGGATAACGCCGGTGGGAACCTCTCCGTCTTTAGTGTTGATAAACGCGGCGGTAACTGCTTCGGCTGCGATCGAACCTGAAACTGTATCATAGGTCTGGTTGCTGGTATATTCCTCGCTTGCCTCAACGACTGTATATTCGGCTCCGTAAGGCAGTCCGGCAATAACCACGCTCTGACCGTGCTGGAGATAGAAGTCAACGCCTGCAGTAAGCTGTGCGCCGGTTGCAGTGGCGGGGTTAGTCATTGTGTCATATGTAGTGGTGGCGTTTGTGGCAGGTGCGGGCTCTGCAACTGTTATATTATATGTGGCAGCAGCATCGAGTCCGGAGATGGTAACAGTGAACTTGAAGTACTTCTCGCGGGAAGCAAAGAGACCGGATACGGTTTTGGAAATGGTAAGGCTCTGAGTTCCGAGTCCGTTTTCAAAAGCGGTAGACTTGCCGGCTGTATGGCTGATCTGATAAGTAGTGACTGCCAGAGCGTCTCCGGTATCGGTTACCCAAAGGTCAATGTTTCTCACGGGATGCTCATCGAGCGTCATTCCGGGAAGAGCAGTTGCAGTCTGAGTGAGGGTGTAGCGATAAACGCCGGGCTGGCCAAAGGTAACGCCGCTGAAGTCAACGGTAACCGTCTTAGTCGCGTCGCCGCCGGCAGTAAATGTGACCTTGCCGTCTGTAAGGGCGGTATCATCTATCTTGAGGACCACAGCATCGGGGCTTGGACCTGCGATAGTGGTAATTCCGTTTGAGGTTTCGCCGCTTCCGGCTGCAACAGTATAGGTCGCTTCCCAAGCGGGAACTGGAGCGCCGCTGTTGTTGAGCGTGGTGGTAAACGTCGTAGTTCCGCCGGCTACCGGATCATACGTAAATGCAGCCGCGGGAATTGCCGAAAGGGCGATCATCATAACGAGCACTATGGCGACCGCGAAAAGCTTACTGGTTTTTTTCATTTAATATGCACAACCTTTCTTTTTTGTTAAAATCCTCTGCGTCTTAGCGAGAGGACAACGCTTCCGTCGATCATATCCTCGGAAATCGCTCCGAAGGTGCGGGAGTCCTTCTTGCTCTCCCGCATATCGTTCAGGAGGAAATAGCATCCCTCGGGAACGGTGTATGGGTAGTTCAGCTTACCTCCTTCCGGCAGGGTCTCATAATAGATCGTGTCTGTGCGGACCATATCGTTTACGGTAAAGGTCCCCGACTCGTCTATCATTACGACGTCGCCGCCCATTGCAACGACCCTTGCAAACCGCCGATCTGCTCCGACGCGATAGGATACCACGCTGCCGTAGTCCGGGCGCTCAAGCCTTAGCGTGATAACAAGGTCTCCGTCGCGGAGCGATGGATACATATCGTTCGTATGCTCCATAAAAACTCCAATAACGAAGGTTAGCGCGAGGTAAACTACAAGCGCAAGTACAAGGAGCTTGACAAAAAAGCTTATGATCGAGGAGATAAGCCTCTGCTTTTTCGTCTTTTTCTTCTTTTTCTTTGCCGGCTCCGGCTTTTGCTCTGTTTCCGGCTTCACCGACTCGGCATTTTTATCCTCCGATGCTGGTTCTTCAGCCTCGGTCTTAGGCTTCTCTTCGGTTACGAGCTCTTTCTCTTCAGTTTCCAATTTCGCGCTCATACCTCCCCAATACAGGATTTCAGCGCCCCGTCCATCATGAGCACAAGCTCAAGAACGCTGCGGAACGGCTCCTCGACCTTCGACTCCACCCAGGTGACCAAGCCCTGCCAGCTCGCATGCTGGCGGAACAGCAGCCGGATAACGAAGGTGGCGAGTCTGCCCGATTCTCTTGGCAGCTCCGGGATCTTGTCAGCCATATGAGCAGTGCGCGCAACGAAGCTGCGCTTTGCTTCAAATGACTGCGGGAACTTATTCTCGTCGAAAAGGTTTTCCGCGCCGACGAGAAGCTGAGAAAGGCTTTTGAAGCTCTGCACTCCGCCGACTGCGCCGGGATGAAAAAAGCGTCCGGCAAAAACGCCGTCGGTATATGTATCGACACATAAGCGGATAGTCCGGTATGCTTCTCCGCTCGGTCTTGCATCCATCATAGGCCTCTCCCCTTTCTAAGAGTAATAATATCAGAGCCCTGTTACTTCAGGCGTTACTTGTTTGCAAGCCTTTACGCCAAAATCGGCTCAAGCGGCATAACATCGCCCTTCACCTCGGCCTGACTGCGAGGATTATCGCATTCAAAGCGATCGATTACGCGCCGCACCACCATTTCGGAATTCTCGCGGTTCGCCTGAACGAGCAGTATAAGGAATTGCGAACCGGAGCAGGAGGCGGCAACGTCGCCAAAACGAAGAGTAGCGCGAATGGTCTCTTTCAGATCATCCATCGCCCTCAGCAGAATGCGGTCGGAAATCTGCCGTCCGTTCTTTCCGGTCACCGTTAGTAATCCGACGTGGATAGCGTCGCCGCGGCGGTCCGCGCCTCTCGCCTCCGCTCGGTAGAAAAGCTTGAACGTTGAGTAGTCGCAGAGTATCGGTCCCTTTGGCGGAGAGCTCTCGCGAAGATCCGACTTTATCGCTTCAAGAGTGAGGCGTTTCTCCCCGCGCCTCATAACAGCGGAGGAAAAGAGCGCTCTCGTCTCGTCTTCTGGTTCTACGCCGAGATCACCGGCAAGCCTGTCGCGGAAGAAACAGTAAGTCTCCTCTGCCGCTTCATAAGCTCCCGCGCTCATATAAGCCTTCATCAGATGCCGGCAGAATGCGTCGCTGTATGGGTCAGCCTCAAAGGCTCGCAGCGCCGTCGCCCTCAGCTCGTCTGTTTTGCCGCGCTCGGCATACAGCTCTATCGCCGCGCTTGCCGCCTCTACCAAGAGGTTTTTATAGTAAGCGGCGAGCGGACTCACCCACGACTCTCCGGAAAATCCGAATAAGAAGTCGCCCGGCATCATGCTGATCGCCTTTTCAAGCTTGCTGAGCCTTTCATCGCCCGTTGATGAGAGCCCGAAACGAACAAGACTCTCAAACATCTCGGCGTCGACGGTCATTTTTATCCTCGGATTCCAACGCACCGAACCGCCGCGGCTTATAACAAGATTCTCATTGACCTCTTCCGAGATCGGCTCGAGAGCGCGACGCGCTCTGAACAGCGTCGCCCTGACCGCGCCGGTCGGGTTGGAATTTTTATCTCCGCCGCCGAGGATATCAATTATTTCATCCTGCGGCACCCACCTGTGTCTGTGAGAAAGGAGGTAAGCGAGCATAAGCCACGTTTTATATGAGCGGCTTCCGCTCATGCTGACTGTCGCTTTCCCGCAGCTGAGGCAAAACTCGCCCAGCATTTTCACAGAAAGCTCTTTTTCAGCCAACGCAATCCCACCTGTCTTTTCCGTGCCGCGCCCAAAAATAGGCGCAATTATACACACTAATATAGTTTAGTCTATTTTATCATAACAGTCCTGGCAATTCAATAGTAATTAAGTTAAAAACAACAAAAAATTCTCCACTCCGCAAAACCGGAGAGGAGAATACTATCAATTTTTAAGTCGCTCCTCGGGTACCATATCCCTCAGGAATTTTATTTTGGGAACAACGACCAGAATAAGAGAGCCGAGGAAGCAGCAGGCAATGATCTCCCCTGCGGCGACGAGTGCGCCGTTCAGCGCAAAAGCCTCGGGGAATTTAGAATTAAAGCCACCCGCCTCGAAGTAGGCGATCATAGCTCCGATGATAACTCCGTTCGCAATTACGGGCGGTACAGGAGCGAGAAGCTTGTTTTTCACTCTCGCCGTGCATAGCCCCGCGATCAAAGTCGCAAGAGAGCCGAAAACAAGGTCTGCGATCCCCATCGGGCTTAGGATATTCGTTAGTATGCAGCCTGCGAAAAGACCCCACGCCGTCCACGGGAAGAAAAACGGCAGAACGGTCAGCGCCTCGGAGAAGCGGCATTGCATACCGCCGTAGGTAATGCCGAAGATGTTTCCGAAGTAGCTGAGAACGGTGTACATCGCGGCGACTACAGCGGCGAGTACGAGCTTTTTGGTATTCAGTTTTTTCATTTCATGCCTCCATTTTTTGTTTAGAGAACGGCGCGGCTCATAGCCGCCCGAACGAACGCGCCTTCAGACGCGCTTGGACAGGGTGTGGAAACCTGTCGGAGGCATACTATCACAAGGAGCGAAATAAGTCAAGGAAAAGAAAAGCCTCTTATCCGCAGAAAACCTCGATCGCCTTGGCAAACATCGCGGACGAAATAAGGAGGTCGGATACGGGCATATTCTCATCCGGCTCGTGCATACGCGGATTTCTTCCCGGGAAGGTGCAGCCGAAGGCGACGCCGCCCTCTATATCGTGGACGTAAGTGCCGCCGCCTATCGCCATTGCCTTGCCGTCGAGACCGGTATAGACCTCGTATATACGCAAAAGCTTCGATACAAACTCAGAGTCCTCAGGAACACAGTGAGGCTTTGATATGCTTATCGCCTCGGCTCCGGCAGCTCCCGCAAGCTTTGCATCGAGCGCGGAGACGATTTCGACGCCGTTTCCGCAGACGGGAATACGCATATCGACTACAGCGTCAAGCCCGTCACAGTATGAGTAACTTACAGTGCCGAGATTGACAGTAAGTCTGCCGGACTCGGAGTCCTCGCAGAAGCCTCCGAAGGCAAAACCATTATAGTCGCCGTAAGGTATCGCGGCTGCGAGGGCTTTGAGCGCATCATTCCCGCAGGATGCGGCGAGGGGAAGCTTTGAGATCACCTTCAAAAGAGCGCAGACAGCATTCTTTCCGTTTTCGGGAAGGCTTGCGTGGGCGGCGACGCCCTTCGCGGTAACGTGTACGTTTCCGTGCGGGCAGGTCTCCGCCTCAATCACTACCCCGTTCGTTTCAGTTTCGGAAATAACGGCTCTGACAAAATCGAGAGTCGTTCCAACAATGCCGCAGCGCGCCTCGCCGGGCACGGCGTTTGCAACAGTGCCTCCGGAGAGCTTTTTAACGTACACTCCCTCCGGCGCTTCAGAGCCTGGAGACGAAACGCGCACAGCGGCTCTGCCCTTCTCAATATTTACAAGAGGAAAGTCTCCGTCGGGAGTGAAAACCATGGGCGGCATGCTGAAATGCTTTAAATACCAGTCGATATCCTCGGAGCCTGTCTCCTCGCAGCTTCCCAAAATGAGCTGAACCTTCTTTTTCAGCTTAACGCCAAGCTCGTTAACGGCGCGCAAAGCGTATAGAGAAGCAACAGCCGGACCCTTATCGTCTGAAACTCCTCTGCCGTAGAGAATATCGCCGTCGCGAACGGGCTCGTAGGGCTGGCATTTTGTCCAGCCGCTTCCGGCCGGAACAACGTCAAGATGCGCGAGGATACCGAGCTGAGGCTCGCCCTCGCCAAGCTCAACAACAAGAACACGATCGCCCTTGATCTCCGCACTAAAGCCGTAACTCCCGGCAAGCTCCAGCGCAGCTTCAAGTGCGGCGCGGGGACCGCGGCCAAAAGGCGCCCCGTCTTCAGAATCGGAACGCTCGGAATTTATGCGGCAGAGAGAAAATATATCGTTTACAAGCTCAGTCTCGTGTATATCGAGATATTCAAGATAATTATCAAGCATTTGTACCACGCCTCCCTTTTTACGGCGATATTATACACCTTAAACAAAGGATAGTCAACAAAAGAACCCCCTTCCGGCGAACCGGAAGGGGGTAAGATTATTGAATTTCAACTAAGCTATTGATTATTCAGCAACAGCCTTGATGAAGATGACCCAAGAATCGTTCTTGCCGTCCGTCTTGAGAGCCTCATCGCCAACCTTAGTGGAGAAGACAACTATGGTCTGTCCCTTGGCAACAGCGGCAAGATCCTTGCCGGTGAGGTCAACGATCTTAACATTGGCAGGATACTGATAGAGCTGGGTAGCAGTCTGGAAGTAGCCAGCATCAACGCCGGTAACTACGAGCTCAGTGCCTGCAACGGCGGTCGGAGCCTTGAGGTGGCCCTCGTCGTCAACAGCGAGATCCTTATAGAAGGTCTTCTCGGTGATGGCGGCGGCAACACCCTCTTCAGCATAGTAGGTGGTCTCCTTGCCGTCAACAATGGCCTTGATCTCAACGCCCTTAGCAGTTACATCGCCCTTGGAGAGGATGTAAGCAATTACGGAGTAAGTCTTGACCTCAGTCTCAGACTTCGCAGCGCCGTAAACGTAGACGTTCTCAGCCTTCTCATCGATGAAGTACATCGAGCCGGAATCGAATGCCGGGAAGTTCTTCCAGCCAACGAGCTTCTGAGCGGTGTACTTGTCATCCTTCACGGATACGATGAAGAGGTTGGTGTTGGAGGTAAGAGTCTTTCCGCCAAGAGTCGGGCTGGCCTTGGTGTAGCCGGTAGCATCAGTAAGAGCGAATACGTCGGTGATAACTACCTTGCCGTTGGACTCGTGATACTCAACGAGAACAGGAGTGATTGCCTTCTTGGCAACATCCTTCG
>CACXBO010000042.1 GCA_902765975.1 Oscillospiraceae bacterium | reverse complement strand
TGAGCCTAAGGAGCATACGCTTCCTGATGAAAAGCGCGAGGGTCCCTCGGAATGGGTCTTCGTTTCGGAAAAGACGGAGGAGCTCGCCTTGGCTCTCAGCGGAAAGCTCTGCGGCTTCAGGGCGGACTGGGACTGTATGAGAGCGGCGCTCTTCCCGGAGGACTCGGAGAGAGGGTATATCCTGTCCGGCGAGGCGCTATTTTACGCGCTTTCGTCCGCGGTAAAAAAGGCGGGCTTCAATATCAAGGACGATATAAGAGAGGCGCTTCGCCGCGGCATTGAGTCCGGCGGCTGGGAATTCGACTCGGCTCTCGCCGCGTATCTCCTTGACCCCGCGAGAAGCGCATACGTTCTCTCGGAGCTGAGCGAGGACAGGGCGGGCTACCGCGTTGAGTCCGGCGAGGAGGAGAACGGTCAGCTTTCCCTCATCTCCGACGGAGAGAGCGAGGAAAGGCGCCTCGTTTCGGAGGCCGCAGCATCCCTCTATCTCGCTTCTGCTCTTGAACCGGCGATAGCCGCGGAGGGGCTGCAAAAGGTCATGCGCGAGATAGAGCTTCCGCTCTGCCCGGTGCTTGCGCGAATGGAGCTTGCCGGCTTTCTCGTGGACAGGGCGGCTCTGTCCGAGCTCGGCGCAGTTCTCTCGAAGGAGGTCGACAGACTTACGGGAGAGATATGCGCTCTCGCAGGAGAGAGCTTCAATATTAACAGCCCGAGGCAGCTCGGAGAGGTGCTTTTCGACAAGCTCGGACTGCCCGCGCCGAAGAAGACGAAAACGGGCTATTCGACGAACGCGGACGTGCTCGATAAGCTGAAAAGCAAGCACCCGATAGTGCCGCTCGTGCTCGAATACCGCGAGATCGCGAAGCTGAAGAGCACCTACGCCGAGGGACTTGCCAAGGTCATCGAGCCGGACGGCAGGATACACACGAGATTCCAGATGACTGTAACTGCGACGGGACGGCTTTCGTCTACTGAGCCGAACCTGCAGAATATCCCCGTCCGAAGAGCTTTGGGCGGAGAGATAAGAAAGACCTTTATCGCGCCGGAGGGAATGACTCTTGTGGACGCGGACTACAGCCAGATAGAGCTGCGCATACTCGCGCATATTTCGGGCGACGCGGCGATGATAGAGGCGTTTAATTCCGGAGAGGATATACACAGGCTGACGGCGGCTTCAGTCCTCGGAATAGCTCCCGAGGAGGTCACGAAGGAGGAGAGAGGCAGGGCGAAGGCCGTCAATTTCGGCATAGTCTACGGCATCTCTGCCTTCTCGCTCGCGGACGATATAGGAGTTTCCGTAGCTGAGGCGAGAGATTATATAAACGCCTATATGGCGAAATACCGCGGCGTTTCCGATTATATGGAGCGCACGGTCGCCGAGGCAAAGGAGAAGGGCGCGGCGGTAACGCTTTACGGCAGGAAGAGACCGATGCCGGAGCTTAAAAGCTCGAATTTCAATCTGCGCTCCTTCGGCGAAAGGGTGGCGCGGAATATGCCCATACAGGGCACGGCGGCGGATATTATGAAGATAGCGATGATAAGAGCCGACGCGGCCCTGAGAAGAGAGGCGCCGGAGGCGAGGCTCCTCCTTCAGGTACACGACGAGCTTATCGCACAATGCCCGGAGAGCGAAGCGGAGAGAGTTGCAGCTATCCTGAAGCGTGAGATGGAGGGCGCGGCAAAGCTATCCGTGCCGCTCACAGCCGAGACGAGTATCGGCAGAACGTGGTACGAGGCGAAGTGATGGAGATAAGAAGAGCTTTACCCTCAGATATGGACTTCGTGACCGAGCTTGAGCGGCAGAGCTTCTCCGTTCCCTGGTCGCGCGACGGCTTCGTGTTCGAGCTTGAGAGCCCTTACGCAGACTTCCTGATAGCCGAGGAGGACGGAGAGCCGGCGGGTTTTGCCGTTGCGCATCTGGCGGGCGACGAGTCCGAGCTTTTCAATATCTGCGTTGCGGAGAGGTTCAGGAGGCGAGGAGCCGGAGAGAGACTCGTTTCAGAGTGCCTGCGCCTTGCGAAATCGCGCGGAGCCTCGCGTATGCTCCTCGAGGTGAGAGCTTCAAATAAACCGGCGAGAGCTTTGTATATGAAAGCGGGCTTTCAGGTCCTCGGCATAAGACGCGATTATTATGAGCTTCCGAAAGAGGACGCGGTTATTATGGAACGCGAGCTTGAGGAAAAGTGAATAGAAAAACCGCGCTTCAACAATATGTTGTGGCGCGGTTTTTTCATAACGCAATTTATTCCGTGTTGACAGAGGCATTATTTGGTATTATAATAAAAAGTAACAAAAAGTTACAGAACTATGAACGAACGGGAGCTGAACGGAAATGAAGAAGATAAAGATACTTCCCATCCTTCTGGCCGCCCTGCTTATATTGACCGTCGCGCCCTCTGCCTCTGCCAAGACCGATGCGGAGGCTGTTTTGAACGGGGCGACGCTGAGACCCGATCACTTCCTCGCAAAGGGCAGCGCCGACTACGAGTATGAGCTGAAGGCGGGCGGAACGCGAAACAGTATGTCTGGTCAGACCTTTATGCCGGAGGACGCGGATAAGCTCATAGTCGAGGCGATAGAGGCGAACACGACGGAGAATATGACCACGTATCAGAAGGTCAAGGCGATGTATGATTTCCTCATCGTGCAGACGAAATTCAAGAATAACGGCTACGGGAACCACCAGTCCATATATTCTGTGCTCGTTCGCAAGACGGGCTCGTGCTACGATTTCAACTACACGATGATGGCGTTTCTGCGCTACATAGGGCTCAACGCCTACACCGTCAAGGGCTATACCTCCCGCTCCGGCGGAGGTATGGTATGGCATATGTGGGCTGAGGCGGTCATAGACGGAGTGGCCTACGTTTTCGACCCGCAGGTAGAGCAGAATATTGCGGGCAGGCGGGTGCCGACAACGTATTACCGCTTCTGCAAGAGCTACGACGAGGTCGGAAATAACTACAGGGCGGAGAAGACTGAGACTAAGGTATATTTTGCAAGCTCGAAGACGAGCGTGAAGATATCGGGTATAGTCAAGGAGGGCAGGACTCTCGGCGACTTCTGCGTTGAGGAGGAGGATCTCCAGCTCCTCGGCTACGACCCGGAGACGATGCGTTTTGCCGGCTGGTATTACGACGAGGCTCTGACTCAGCCGATCGACCCGGAGAGAACGGTCAATCGCGACGTTACCGTCTGGGCAAAATTCGCGTCACGCGCCTTTTCCGACGTGTCGAAGTCGGTATGGTACTACGACAGCGTTATGCGAGTTACGCTTGAGACTATTATGACGGGCGTCACCGAGGATAAATTCGAGCCGAAGGAGTCGATAACGCGCGAGGACTTCGTTAGAGGTCTTGCGCGAGTCATCTACGTCGGCGGCGGCGAGTACGACGGGAGCAGGACGGGCTTCTCGGACGTCGATCCCGAATCGCTTTATGCGCCCTTCGTCGCCTGGGCGATTGAGGCGGGCATAACGAAGGGGGCGGGAAACGGGACCTTCGGAGTCGGCAAGCCTGCGACGAGGCAGGAGATAGCCGTTTTTATCTACCGTTTCCTAAACTACATCGGCAGAGGCATCGTTCCTTCGCCGACGGCGACAGAGAGCTTTATGGATGCGGACGAGGTCGCGTCCTGGGCCGCCGACGCGGTCGAGGCGATGAGGTCCGCCGGCATATTCAAGGGCTCGAAGGGCTATTTCAAGCCCAAGGACAATCTTACGAGAGCGGAGGCGGCCTCCCTCTTCATAAATCTTGTTGAATACCTGGGATAATGTAACGCGGCTCCGGCAGACCGGAGCCGCGATGCTTTTTATTTCTTGACCTTATTACCGGCGTTTGATATAATATCCGCATTACGGATAATTACTCCGAAAGGGGAAGATGACAGTGGCATTTGATCTTGAGGGCTATGAGCCCAGAAACTTTATAGAGGCCTTCGTCAAGGAGGATATCGGACCCGGCGGCCGCTTCGAGGGTCAGAGGGTGCATACCCGTTTCCCGCCCGAGCCGAACGGCTATCTCCATATCGGTCACTGCAAGGCGCTCTGCATCAACTTCAGAACTGCGGAGCGTTTCGGAGGGATAACCAACCTGCGTATGGACGATACGAACCCCGCCAAGGAGGACACCGAGTACGTCGAGGCCATCCAGGAGGATATCAGGTGGCTGGGCTTTACCTGGGACGACAGGTTCTTCTACGGCTCGGATTACTTTGAGAAGACCTATGAGCTCGCCGTCGGCCTTATAAAGAAGGGCCTTGCCTACGTCTGCGAGTTGACTCCGGAAGAGTTCCGCGAGTACAGGGGCGACACCTCCACCCCCGCGAGAAGCCCGTACAGGGACAGACCGATCGAGGAGAGCTTGGACCTCTTCGAGAGAATGAAGAACGGCGAGTTCCCGGAGGGGAAATACACGCTCCGCGCTAAAATTGACCTCGCGAGCGGCAACTTCAATATGCGCGATCCGGTGCTATACCGCATAAGATACATCGAGCATCACCGTCAGGGCACTAAATGGTGCATTTTCCCGATGTATGATTTCGCGCACCCGATTCAGGACGCTCTCGAGGGCATAACGCATTCGCTCTGCTCCCTTGAATACGAGGATCACAGACCGCTTTACGACTGGGTCATAAACAACGTCGACGTGCCCTCGAAGCCGAGGCAGATCGAGTTCGCAAGGCTCGGCATAAACTACACCGTTATGTCGAAGCGCAAGCTCCGCAGGCTCGTTGAGGAGAAATACGTTTCCGGCTGGGACGATCCCAGAATGCCGACGCTCTGCGGTCTGCGCAGAAGGGGCTATACCCCCGCGTCCATCCGCGACTTTACCGACAGGATTGGCGTCGCCAAAAACACGAGCACGGTCGAGTATTCCCTTCTTGAGAGCTGCCTCAGAGACGATCTGAACCTCCATGCGCCGAGGCGTATGGCAGTGCTGCGCCCCGTGAAGCTCACGATAGTCAACTACCCCGAGGGTCAGACCGAGACTTTGGATATAGAGAACAACCCGAACGACCCGGAGGCCGGAACGAGACAGGTGAGCTTCTCCCGCACGCTCTACGTCGAGGCGGACGACTTTATGGCGGAGCCGGTGCCGAAGTACAAGAGACTCACGCCGAACGGCCCGGAGTGCAGGCTCAAGGGCGCTTATCTCGTGACCTGCACAGGGTATAACGCGGACGAAAACGGGAACGTGACCGAGATACTCTGCGAGTACGACCCGGAGTCAAAGGGCGGCGACCCCGCCGACGGCCGCAAGGTCAAGGGCGCGACTCTGCACTGGGTCGACGCCGCCACGGCCGTTACGGCAGAGGCGAGGATATACGATTACCTGTTCTCAGACCCCGAGCCCGACGCCGCCGAGGACTTTATCACCTGCCTCAATCCCGATTCGCTTGAGACTGTGGACGGCGTCAAGGTCGAAAAGGCTCTCGCCGACGCAAAGCCGACCGATTCCTTCCAGTTTTTGCGCCTCGGCTATTTCGCCGCGGATAAGGATTCAACTCCGGAGCATCTCATTTTCAACCGCGCCGTCGCCCTTAAGGACAGCTTTAAGAAATAAAAAGACTAATTCATCTGCCGACGATATGTTGCTTCGTCGGCAGATCCTTTAACTGAAAATGAAATTATTTATACGAGGGAAATAACATACATCAATGCAAACGAGCAAACATAGTGATATTCTTTCTTCAGGGAGGCTGAAACAAATGGAAGAAAAGAATATCAAAAACGCGAGAACGTCAATCACAGTCACCGCTGCACTTACATTTTTTGTCGCAGGCTTTGAGGCGCTTGCTGCGCACGGCGGCTATAAGGTGGGGATGAACTTATTTGATTTTGCAAGCTACGCAACCGCAAACGCAAACGGCTATTGCCTCGTCCTTGTCCTGGCCAATCTCATCCTGCTGCCGTCGGTTGTTTTGCTGTATAAGCAGAACTCGA
>CACXBO010000041.1 GCA_902765975.1 Oscillospiraceae bacterium | reverse complement strand
CCGTCCTCAGAAGGCGAAAACGCGGCGATTGTCGCCTCGGAGTATACGTAGCTCTGTCGCATAAAACGGTTTGGCGTGATGAAGAGCTTTGAGATATGCGTCGACGAGGCGCGCACGAAGCAGTCGAGAGCTCCCGGGATAGTCCTCATCCCCTCGTCCGATATCCCGGTAAAGGACTCTATAAGCTCGTCCATATCGGTCTTCTCCGGAAGACTCTCTGTCTCCTTCTCGACAAAAAGCTCGATAGGCTCGTCGGAAATTGCCCCGGTAGGATACGGCCTTACCTTCAGCCTCTCCATAACTGCAAGCTGCGCTTTTATCTCGGTTTTAAGCTTCTCTGCAGCATTCGGCTCGTTCAGATCATAGGCGTATTCCGAATACTGTCCGTCCTTCATAACTCTGACTACCGTGCCTCTCTCCGTCGTCATCGTCTTGCCCGAAACGCTCTTCGAGTGCTGCGACACCGACGCAGTAAATCCTACCGAGTCCGTTGACAGCACGGAAACGTAATCAAATTCACGTTTCAGCTCTTCTACAAGCTCTTTCAGGTCCGGAGCTATCCTGTTCAGGTATTCTGAAAAAGGTGCTTTCATCATTTCACTTCCTTTATATCATGCGATGATATTTTTCATCCATCGCTTGGATCTGAGCATAATATATCCGAGTATACACTTTATAAATTCAAGCCCCTCCACCGCGGCGAAAAGCGCAACCACGGAAAGAGGCGAAAAACGCGACAAGAGATATGCGGCGGGAACGGTCACGACCCACACGAAGCAGCTATCGAATAGGAAGGTCACAAGCGTCTGACCTCCGGAGCGCAGAGTAAAGTAGCTCGCGTTGGTAAAGGCTCGCGCAGGCATAACGGCGCAGTGGACCAAAAGCATGCTCGAAGCGAGCTTTTTTATCGTCTCAGTCGTGTTGTACGCCTCTGGGAACACTCCGGCCAGGAACACCTGGATAAAGGCAAAAACCGTCGTAAAGGCTACAGAGAAGAAGGCGAGCTTCCTCATGGTATCCATTACCTCTTCCTCTTCTCTTCCCGCTCCGAGCTTCTGCCCTATTATTATTCCCACGGCGTTGCCCATTGCAAGCAGGGAAACGCTCATTGTGTTCGTAAGAGTATTTGCTATGTTCACCGCTCCCACGACGTCGAGGCTTCGGAGGGAGTAGCACCAGTTGAGCGCCGTTATTCCGAGGGACCAGAGAGCCTCGTTCATCAGAAGAGGAAGGCTCTTTTTCATTATACGGACTGCAAGCTCCCCGGGGATCGCAAGAGAGGAATACGCGCCCTTTATAAACGGCGCTTTATCCTTATGCGTATGCGTCCAGCCTGCGACAAAGGCAAGCTCGGCAAAGCGGGAGATTACCGTCGCTATCGCCGCGCCCCTGATACCGAGACGTGGCGCGCCGAGATTTCCGAATATCAAAACCCAGTTCAGAATAAGGTTTACGATCACCGCGATTATACCGGCGGCCATCGGCACGACAGTCTGTCCGCATTCGCGCAGAGTTGAGCTGTAGATGCTCGAAATTGCAAAGGGCAAAAGTCCCAAAAGCATGATCCCTATGTATTCTTCTCCGAATGCGAGATACTTTTCAGCTTCTCCGGCATCTCCCTCGCCCTTAAGAAACAGCTCTATGAGCTGCGGCCCGAAGAGCAGGAACACAGCCGTTCCGACGGCTGTGAGGATGAGACTCACGATGAGCTTGAAACGGAAAGTCCTGCGCACGCCGACCGTATCGGCGTTCCCGTAAAACTGAGCGGTGAAAATACCCGCGCCTGCCGTTGCTCCGAAGAGGCAGAGATAGAACACGAAAAGTATCTGATTGACTATCGCGACTCCGCTCATCTCCGCAGTTCCAACGCTTCCGACCATAATGTTGTCGAGCATTCCCACGAAGTTTGTAATAAAATTCTGTATCATAATGGGGACGGCGACAGCCATCACCATCTTATAAAACTGCTTGTTTCCTATATAACGCTTGATCATATATTATATTTTACCTTTTCAATTACTCATATAATCCGTCGTCCGGCATATATCCGCCTATAAGCAAAGGATCGATCCTGTAGCAGGCTCTGAGGAACGGAGTCGCAGAGTCGATAAGGGCAGATTCTCCCGTCAGAAAGCTCCCGCTCCCCGATATCAGCTCCTTAAGAGCCTCAAGCTTTTCGCCGGACACTCTTTCCCTGTTGACTGCAACGCAATACATCGGACAGAAATCAGTTCCTTTTGAGCTCTGCCATACCCACGACGTTGAGAAGCCGAGTTCAAAGCCCTCCTGTATCGGCTCCGGGACAGCGGCGAAGCTTCCGCTCTCGCTTCTGACCTGTTCTTCCAGCTCGGCGTAAGGCAGATACTCAAAGAGTACGGTCGAGCCCGCAACAAGTCCCGAATAATCGGCGGCTATACGGGTCATTACGTCCTCCGCTCCGCCTTCGTAGGGGATATAAACCGTTCTTCCGAGCAGCATATCCGGCCCTATGCTGTCTGCAAACAGCATATCGTCTTCGCTTGACTCCATCAGCCAGACGTCACCGGAAAGGGAAAGACCCAAAACCGATATTTTCCCGCCGCTCTCAGTGTAGTATCTGCAGGCAAGATTTGTCGGTATGACCGCGGTATCCACGTCTCCAAACGCAAGAGCCTCCGCAAGCAGCGCTCCGTTATCATATCTCCAGGACAGACAGCCCGGCATAAGAGACGGATAACCGAAAGAAGCAGCATCATCGGTATATCCGACTATAAGGTAATCCTCTTTCGTTTTGATATTACCAGGATCGTCGGTAGGCTTTACCACCGTCGTACCGGGTTCAGAGGGGTCGATCGGCTCGCCCGGGTCGGTTTTCTTTCCGCAGGAAGCCGCGGCTAAAAGAAGCAATACGATAAGCAGTATCGCAGCAATTCTGTATCTCATGGGGCACCTCCGATAAAACGCCCTGATTTTCCTTTTTAATTATACACTGTTTTCCCCTTTTGTGTCAATTATTGCGATAAAATACGCAATGAATCCGCAAAATATATTGAATTTGCCCTTGCAAAACCGCAATATAGATGGTATACTGTGGCAGTAAGGATGTTAGGAGCTTTGTGAGTGGGTTATGACCCGCTCTTTTTTCTGCAAATTTTCGCATCCCAATAAAATTTGGAGGGTCTGAATAGAATTGTCAAGGATCACCGATCTTGTCCGCGATTTCTCCGAGCCCGTCGTAAAAGAGCTCGGCTGCGAGATCTGGGACGTTGAATATCTGAAGGAAGCCGGAGAATGGTATCTCCGGGTATACATCGACAAGGAGGGCGGCGTTTCCATAAACGACTGCGTCGCCGTCACTCGCGCCCTCGATCCCATACTCGATGAAAAGGACCCGATCCCCGAAAGCTATACCTTCGAGGTCTGCTCTGCCGGGCTGGAACGTCAGCTCAAGCGTCCGAGTGATTTTGAGCGGTTTATGGGCTCACCCGTAACGGTCAAGCTCTACAGGGCTGTGGGAGACTCGCGTGAGCTTTTGGGAACGCTCGCAGGTTTTTCCGACGGCGACGTCACCGTTACCGGAAAAAACGGAGAGGAGACTACCGTTCCCAAGTCCGATATTGCAGCAGTAAAATTAAGAATTGAAATATAATACTAACGAGGTGTTTTAGAAAATGAACTCAGAATTTTTTGCGGCTCTCTCCCTGCTTGAAAAGGAAAAGGGCATTCCGAAGGATAAAATGATCGAGCGCATTCACCAGGCTCTTCTTGCCGCCATCCGCAAGGAAAACCCCGGAGCGGAGGAGAATGTTTTCGTAGACGTCGACGAGGCGAGAAACAAGATCGATATGTACATTAAGAAAACCGTCGTTGAAGCTATCGAAAACCCCGCCGTCGAGCTTCTTCCCGAAGAGGCGAAGCGCTACTCCAAGCGCGCTCAGATCGGCGACGTCGTAAACGTGCCTATCGACACGAAGAAGTTCGGCCGCATGGCGACACAGGCTGCCAAGGGCGTTATAATCCAAGGTATCCGCGAGGCGGAACGCAGCATGGTCTATGAGGAATTCACCTCGAAGGAGCATGAGATCCTCTCCGGCACCGTAACTCATATCGATCCAGTCCGCGGCTCAGTAAGCCTCAGCATAAATTCAAGCGCGGACTATACCGAGGCCGTTTTGCTCGCCGGCGAGAGAGTCCCCACCGAGGAACTCAAAGAGGGCGACAAGATCAAGGTATACGTCGTTGAGGTACGTAAGATCGGAAACGGTCCGCAGATACTCATCTCCCGCACTCATCCCGGACTTGTCAAGCGCCTTTTCGAGCTTGAGGTCCCTGAGATCTACGACGGAACAGTCGAAATAAAGAGCATCGCCCGCGAGGCAGGAAGCCGCACCAAGATGGCGGTCTCCTCAAGCGATCCCGCAGTCGAGCCTATCGGCGCCTGCGTCGGCCCCAAGGGCGGAAGAGTCGGAGCCGTTGTCAACGAGCTTCGCGGTGAGAAGATAGATATCGTAAAATATTCAGACGATCCCGCCGAGTATATCGCCGCCGCTCTCGCTCCCTCCGACGTAGTGAGCGTCACTCTTCTCGACGAGGGAAAGAGCTGCAGAGTTATCGTTCCCGATTCGCAGCTCTCTCTTGCAATAGGAAAAGAGGGGCAGAACGTAAGGCTTGCGGCAAGACTTACCGGATATAAGATCGACATCAAGCCCGAGAGCGAGGCGTAAGCCTCATAAACCCGAAAGCGTCACGAGAGGGTGATACAATGCAGCGAAAGATCCCCATGCGCCAATGCGTCGGATGCCGTACTATGCGTCCGAAGAGCGAGCTGCTCAGGATAGTCCGTTCTCCCGAAGGTGAGGTCACATTCGATCCAACGGGAAAAAAGGCCGGAAGAGGCGCCTATATATGCAAGAATCCGGATTGTCTTAAAAAAGCTATCAAGTCCCGCGGATTAAGCCGCGCATTTGAGGCAGAGATACCGGATGAGGTCTTCGGCATCCTTTCCTCCGGAATGGAGGCGATAAAATGAATCCCGCACTTAGTTTCTTGGGGCTTGCAAAGCGGGCCGGAAAGCTCGTTATCGGCGAAGAGAGCGTTAAGATCGAGGCAAGAGCAAATCACGCAAAGCTCATACTCACCGCCTCCGACGCCGGACAGACGCTTAATAAACGCGCGGATAATTTTGCAGTGATGGCAAAATGCAGTCACACCGCGCTTCCATTCACCAAGTCGGAGCTCGGAACGCTCCTCGGCAGAGGAACACCGGGCATCGTCGCAATAACCGACGGCGGAATGGCGAAGGCATTTTCAGAAAAGTTAGTTAAAGGAGAGATCATATGAGCGCACTGGTCAAATACAGAGTACACGAGGTGGCAAAGGACTTCGGTCTGACAAGCAAGGTCATCACAGAGATACTTACCAAGTACGCCACAACCCCGAAAAATCATATGCAGGTGCTTGAGGACCGTGAGCTCGATATTATTTTCGAGTATCTTACCTCAACGAATCAGATGGAAAGCATAGCCGACGTATTTGCCGACACAGCTCCCAAAGAGAAGGAAAAGAAGCAGGAGGCAAAGCCTTCCGCTGCCGAGCCCGAAAAGCAGGCAGGCGCTCCCTCCCCCGCTGCTCAGTCCGGCGAAAAGCAGGCTCAGCAGCCGCAGAAGAAGGAAGAAAAACAGCGTCAGCCTAAGGCTCAGCCGCAGAAGCGCGTTATCGACACCTCCGGCGTTACGATAAATATTGAAAAATACAACGAGCGTTTCGAGGATATGGCGGGAGACCGCACGAGGAAGAACCAGAGCGCCCGAGGCGGCAAGGAGAAGATAAAGCAGAAGCCCGGTCGCCAGCAGCAGAATCAGGCTCAGTCCAACAAGCGCCGTCAGGAAGAGCGGGACCGTATGCAGCGGCTTCAGTTCGAGATAGCCAAGAAGGCTCCCGTCAAGGTCCAGATACCCGACGAGATAAACGTCGGCGAGCTTGCGGCAAGAATGAAGAAGACCGGAGCCGAGGTCGTTAAGACTCTTATGAAAAACGGAGTTATGGCCTCCCTGTCCGACGTTATCGACTTCGACACCGCGGCGATAATCGCCGAGGAGATGGGCTGCAAGGTCGAGCGCGAGGTCATCGTTACTATTGAGGAAAAGCTTATCGACGATACCGCTGATACCGAGGAGGAGCTTCTCCCCCGCGCCCCGGTCGTTGTGGTTATGGGTCACGTCGACCACGGCAAAACGAGCCTTCTCGATTATATCCGCAAGGCGCACGTAGCCTCCGGCGAGGCCGGCGGTATAACTCAGCATATCGGAGCCTACACCGTTAAGGTCAACGGCTCTAACGTCACCTTCCTCGACACTCCGGGTCACGAGGCCTTCACTTCAATGCGTGCGAGAGGTGCAATGGTCACAGATATCGCCATTCTCGTAGTCGCCGCGGACGACGGTATTATGCCTCAGACTGTTGAGAGCATAAATCACGCGAAGGCGGCAAAAATACCTATCGTTGTTGCGATAAACAAGATGGACGTCCACGGGGCAAACCCGGAGAGGATAAAGCAGCAGCTCACGGAATACGATCTCGTTCCCGAGGAGTGGGGCGGCGAAACTATCGTATGCCCGATCTCCGCAAAAACGGGTCAGGGCGTCGACAGCCTGCTTGAGAATCTTGTTCTTCTCGCCGAGGTCCAGGAGCTGAAGGCAAATCCGAACAGAGCCGCAAAGGGCACGGTTATCGAGGCGAGGCTCGACAAGGGCCGCGGTCCTATCATGACCGTCCTCGTTCAAAACGGAACTCTCCGTCAGGGCGATATAATCATAGCAGGTACGGCTGTTGGCCGAGTCCGCACTATGCTGAACGACAAGGGCGAGCGCGTTACCGAAGCGGGTCCCTCCATCCCGGTTGAGATAGCGGGTATGAGCGAGGTCCCCGGTGCCGGCGACGTCTTCAACTCCGTCAAGGACGAGCGTATGGCGCGTATGCTTGCCGAACAGCGCAAGGAAGAGCAGAAGAACTCCGGAAACGTCCACAAAAAGGTCAGCCTTGAGGATCTCTTCGCTCAGATCCAGGAGGGTGAGCTGAAAGAGCTGCCCATTATAGTAAAGGCGGACGTACAGGGCTCCGCCGAGGCTGTCAAGGCAAGCCTTGAAAAGCTTACAAACGACGAAGTCAGGGTAAAGGTCATTCATTCCGCAGTCGGCGCTATAAACGAATCTGACGTTATGCTCGCAACTACCTCAGGCGCGATAATTGTCGGCTTCAACGTCCGTCCGGACTCCGCCGCAAAGGATTCCGCTGCGAGAAACCGCGTCGATATGCGTATGTACCGCGTTATTTACGACTGCATAAACGAGATTGAGGACGCTATGAAGGGTATGCTCGCGCCCAAATTCCGCGAGAATATCATCGGCCACGCCGAGGTGCGCGAGACCTATAAGGTTTCTAAGGTCGGCACGGTCTGCGGCTGCTATGTTCAGGACGGAAAGATTCAGCGCGGCTGCTCCGTTCGCGTGCTAAGGGATAATGTTGTTATCCACGAGGGCGAGCTTGCCTCCCTCCGCCGCTTTAAGGACGACGTCCGCGAAGTCGCAACCGGATACGAGTGCGGTATGCAGATAGAGAAGTTTAACGACGTCAAGATCGGCGACGTTATCGAATGCTTCGTAATGGAAGAGATAAAAGCTTGATAGCTTGTTCGGGCGGGACTGAGAGCCCGCCCGATATGTTTGATATGAGGTAAAGGATTATGCCATCTAACAAAATCAACAGAATAAACGAGGACATACGTCTATCGCTCTCAAGGCTCGTTGGAGAGGTCAAGGATCCCAGAGTGCATCAGGGGCTGATCACCATAACCCGCACCGAAACTACGACCGATCTGAAATACTGCAAGGTTTACGTATCCGTTATGGGCCTTGAAAACGAAAAGGAGTTTATGCGCGGGCTGAAGTCGGCCTCCGGCTGGCTACGCCGTGAGCTCGGTCAGAGAGTCAAGCTTCGCAACGTTCCCGAGCTCACCTTCATCATCGACAGGTCGATCGAATACGGCGCGCATATTTCGAGCCTTTTAAACGAGCTCAACGTATCAGGTGACAACAATACCGAGAGTGAGGACGCTGAAAATGAATGAGCTTTCCGTTAAGGAGACCGCAAATCTGCTCTCGCTCCATAATAACTACGTCATTCTCACACATAAGCGGCCGGACGGCGACACGCTCGGCTGCGGAGCTGCTCTATGTTCTGCGCTGAGGCGTGCAGGAAAACGCGCCGTTTTGCTTAGAAACGGGGGCGCAACCGAGAAATTTGTACCCTTTATCGAGCGTTTTTACACCAGAAGGGGTTTTCAAATATCGAACGAGTATATCATTACCGTAGATGTGGCAAGTCTCACTATGCTCGGCGACAGACTTCAGTTCGACGTTGACCTCGCAATAGATCACCACGGATCGAATACCCGATTCGCAAATAATCTTCTGCTCGACGCAGACGCTTCCGCCTGCGGTCAGATAATCCTTAAGGTGATAAAGGAGCTCTGCGGTTCTGTCACGAAGGAGGAGGCCGACCTTCTATACATCGCCCTTTCGACCGACACCGGCTGCTTCCAGTACGGTAATACGAACGCCGATTCGTTCAGAGCGGCAGCCGAGCTCTGCGATCTGAACGCCGACGTCGCGGCTCTCAACCATCTGTTCTTCCGGACGTTCTCCAAAAAGCGAATAGCCCTTGAGGGCGCGGTGATGTCATCGCTCAGAAGCTATTCCGACGGTAAAATAACGATGGCTGTAATAACCCGCAGTATGATCTCCGAGGCGGGAGCGGGAGACGACGATATGGACGATCTCGCCGCCCTGCCCGGACGTGTCGCCGGTACTCTCGTATCAGTGACCGTCAGGGAGAACGACAGAGGTTATTCCAAGCTTTCTCTTCGTTCGACCGGTGAGGTCAACGTATCCGATATCTGCTCAAAATTCGGAGGCGGAGGTCATGCAATGGCTGCCGGCTGTGAAATTGAGCTTGTACCTGAGGAAGCGGCAGAGGTGATCCGTGCGGCTATTGAGGAAGCGCTCCCGTGAACGGAATAATAATCGTCGATAAGCCGGAGGGCTGGACAAGTCAGGACGTCTGCTCAAAGCTGCGCGGATTATTCCGGGAAAAGCGCGTCGGTCACGGCGGCACTCTTGATCCGATGGCGACGGGGGTTTTGCCCGTTTTCCTCGGCAGAGCGACGAGAGCGGCTCAGTTTTCCGAAAACTCGGAGAAGTCCTACGTCGCAGGTATGCGTCTCGGGATAACCACCGACACTCAGGATACCACAGGCAGAATTATGTCGGAGCGTCCGGTTTCGGTCACGAAAGATGATATTCTCTCACTTCTTCCCTCTTTTACCGGAGAGCTCGATCAGATTCCTCCGATGTACTCAGCAGTCAAAATTGGCGGGAAGAAGCTCTATGAGCTTGCGCGGAAGGGCCAGGAGCTTGAGAGAACGCCGAGAAGGATCAATATCAAGTCGCTTGAATTATCTCAGTTCAGCGGCTCGGACTGCGTTATCTTCCTTACCTGCTCAAAGGGAACTTACGTCCGAACCCTTAT
>CACXBO010000040.1 GCA_902765975.1 Oscillospiraceae bacterium | reverse complement strand
TCGCGGCTATCGTATCGGACATAATGTCACCCTCTTATAAAAAAGGGCGGGTTTTCCCGCCCTTCAATTCGTTTTGAATACAAAAAATTCCTCGGCGTAATAGTGTATAACGCCCTGACGCACTGCTCTAACGCCCTCTTCGCCGCCCTCAACGAGGATCCTTCCGTCTGCAAAGGACACCGTCACGCCCTCTGCGTCCAGCTTCGGAAGCATATTGGTCTCGATCTCGGAAGCGAGCTCCGAAAGGCGCTCTCTGTAATACGATGAATCGTGCGGCGCCTCATAGCCCTCTACGGCGACGCCCTTCGCGGTGAAGAGAAATACCGTTACGATAACAAAGAGGACGAGAAAGAGACCGGCGCCCGCAGGTCTTATGAATTTGATAAAGCCCTCGCCGGCGCTGAGCTTGGGCTCTAAAGCGCCGTCCTCGGCGGCTTTTATCTTTTCTTCAAGCTTCATTTTACCGAATACCTCTCGCCGATAATCCTGTCGTAGCCTATCTGCTCCTGCATATGCTTAAGCGCCTTTATATCCTCCGTCTCCTCCACGTCAAGCCGGACGTGATAATAGGGGACCTTTTTATACCAGTCGCGGAGAAGCTGCATATAGGGCGTCTCGCCGGCTCCCGTCATTTCGGTTATTATTTCCATAAGGTAATAGCTCGAAACCTTGTTATCCTTCTTCGAGGGGAGAAGAGAGCTCTCAGCTCCCGTGTTCGTATAGATGATGAACGGGCCGGAGTAGTAAAACTCGTTGTCCGCCGCCGTGTCGCCCTGCTCGGTCGTTCCCGACTGGACGTAGGCGGCGCGGTTTGCGCCGAGAGAGGGAACGTGGTCTCCGAAGAAGAGCAGAACTGTCGGTCTGTCTCTGCCGTCGATATAGCTTACAAGGTCGCCGAGCATCCTGTCCGCATCGTATATTCCGTTCGTGAACACGGTCACGAGGCCCAGCACGTCGTCCGTCATATTCGGATTCTGCACGGTTATCTCCCTTACGTCGCCCTCCATAGGCGTGTAGGGCTGATGGCACTCCATTGTGATCGTGAGGAGGAAGGTCGGCTCCTCCGAAGAGTCAAGGATATGCTCCATAACTCTGAGGCTCGATTCGTCGGTCACAAGGCCGCGGCGGTATTCGAGATAGACCTCGTCCGCAACGTCCTCCGCGCCGAGGAACTCGTCAAAGCCGAGATGACCGTAAGCCTTGTCGCGGCTGTAAAACGCCTTATGAAACGGGTGGTAAGCCACAGTGTGATAGCCCTTCGCCTTGTAATTCGACACGAAGCTCTCGACAGGCCCGTTCACAAGCTCGTAAGGGCTCGAAACGTCGTGCAGGCAGTCGGTCGAAAGCCCGGTCAGTATCTCGAATTCGGGACGCACCGTGCCTCCGCCGGAGGCCGTGGAGTACATCATTCCCGAATATGCGCCGGGAAGGTCGATAATCCTGTCGTAATTAGGCAGGGGATTTTCGGAAAAGGTCGTGCCCTTGAGCCGCCTTACGTCGAAAAAGCTCTCGCTCAGCACAACGATAACGTCGTAAGCCTCGTCCGAGGCGGCGGCAGAGCCGGTATAGCCCTCCAGGAGCGAAGCTATCTCCGCTTCCCCGTAGCCCTCGGGAGGCTCAGTTCTAAGCATCAGCGTGTTTATCGTGAAGGCCCCTACGAAACCGTTTGCCCTGTAATTCGAGGTCTGGAGCGCGGAGTCCATAAAGGACATGCCGAACTTGCCCAGTATTGCGTTCGCCTTCGCGCTCGTTGAGAACGATGCGACGGTTATTATGAGTCCGAGGGCGAAGATCGGAAGGCGCACATACCAGCGGAGAGGCAGTCTCGTTCCCAAAAGCCCGAAGGCGACTACCCAGATAACGATGACTATGCAGCCGATGATATACCATATCGGCACGTTGCCGCTTATAAAGGTCGAGAGTCCGCCGAGGTCGGAGACCATCGTAATATCGCGGGGATGGAAGTGGTTGCCGTTCAGCGCCATCTTCATATAGTTGATATAGGCGCAAATCATTGACAGAAGTCCCATTATCCCGCCGGATATGACCGCTCTGCCGCAGAGCAGAGTGAGACCGAGGAAAAGGACTTCCATAACTATTATCTCAAAGAGAAGGCTCATAGTCTGCTGCGTTATGAAGGTCTTGAGCGCCGTCAGCCCCGAGAAGTTCATATAGTCCATAACGAGAAGACAAAAGAGCGGGAAAAAAGGCAGACTGATATAGCCCAGTATCCTGAACGCCTTCATAAGGCGGGGCGGAAGCTTATCCTTATGCTCCGCCCGCGGGATTATGAGCTTTGAAAGGAAAGCCTTCATAGCTTAAAACTTGACTTTCTCGGCAATATAAGCCTTGAGTCCGGATATGGGTATACGCACCTGCTCCATCGTGTCGCGGTCGCGGACGGTGACGCAGCCGTCGGTCTCGGAATCGAAATCGTAAGTTACGGAGAACGGAGTGCCTATCTCGTCCTGGCGGCGGTATCTCTTTCCGATAGAGCCTGCGTCGTCAAAGTCCACCATAAAGTCCCTGGCAAGCTCGTTTCTGATCTCCATAGCCTTCTCGGAGAGCTTTTTGGAGAGGGGGAGAACGGCGCACTTGAAGGGCGCAAGGAATGGATGGAGATGCAGCACCGTGCGTACATCCTCCTTGCCGTTTGCGTCCGTCAGATGCTCCTCGTCGTAGGCGTCGCAGAGGAAGGCAAGAGCTACGCGGTCGCAGCCGAGGCTCGGCTCGATAACGTAGGGTATATAGTGCTCGTTCGCCTCCTGATCGTAGTAGGTGAGGTCCTTGCCGCTCGCCTCCTGATGACGGCCGAGGTCGTAATCCGTGCGGTCGGCTATGCCCCACAGCTCGCCCCAGTCGGTGAACGGGAATGCATACTCGATGTCGGTGGTCGCCTTTGAATAGAAGGCAAGCTCTGCGGCCTCGTGGTCGCGGTAACGGAGGTTCTCCTCCCTTATGCCGAGGCTCTTCAGCCAATCGATGCAGAACTGCTTCCAATAGGCGAACCATTCGAGGTCTGTGCCCGGCTTGCAGAAGAACTCGCACTCCATCTGCTCGAATTCGCGGGTACGGAAGGTGAAATTGCCCGGGGTTATCTCGTTGCGGAACGCCTTGCCCACCTGGCAAACTCCGAACGGGAGCTTTTTGCGGGTGGTGCGCTGTACGTTGGCGAAGTTTACAAATATGCCCTGAGCGGTCTCCGGGCGGAGATATACGGTGGAGGACGAATCCTCGGTAACGCCTATAGCGGTCTTGAACATGAGGTTGAACTTGCGGATCGGGGTAAAGTCGTGCTTTCCGCAGACAGGGCAGACGACGTCTGCGTGCTCGGCTATGAACTTATCCATCTCGTCGAAGGAAAGCGCGTCTACGTTTATCTCGGGATGCTCGTCGCCGATAAGCTTGTCGGCACGGTGGCGGGACTTGCACGCCTTGCAGTCCAGAAGGGGGTCGGAAAAGCTTGCGACGTGACCTGTGGTTATCCACGTCTGCGGATTCATGATTATTGCCGCGTCAAGACCGACGTTGTACGGGCTCTCCTGAACGAATTTTTTGAGCCACGCCTTCTTGACGTTGTTTTTGAACTCCACCCCGAGAGGTCCGTAATCCCAGGAGTTGGCAAGGCCTCCGTATATCTCGCTGCCCGCGTAGATATAGCCTCTCGCCTTGCAGAGGTTTACGATCATATCAAGTGTTTTTTCGCTGTTTTTCATT
>CACXBO010000039.1 GCA_902765975.1 Oscillospiraceae bacterium | reverse complement strand
GACAGGGCGATAGCCGCGCTGAAGGCGCAGTATCAAAGCTCCGTCGCTCAGGCCGCGGCGGATAGCGACTATCAGCGTCTTGCCGACCTGCTGAGCGAGTACAGGCAGCAGGAAGCGAGCCTTGTGAGCACGAGCGCAAACCAGGCGGACGAGGACTACAGAGCATGGCAGTCGGCTTACAAGACCTACCGCGACGAAGCGGCAGACGAGCTGAGCGCGGCGAAGGCGGCGGCCACGGCGGTGAGGAAAAGCTCGTCCGGAAGCGCGAAAAAAGCCGCCTCGGGGGCGGCGAAGGCGGGGGACGGCGCGTCGGGCGCGACGCTGATCGAGGAGATGCTCGCTATGGACTCCGACGCGGAGGCATACACGCATCTTCTCTCAAAGGGCTACCGCGCGGGCGACACCGAAACTCTTTGGGATCTCTTCCGCCGCGAGAAGGCGCAGCGCGAGAAGGCGGCGAAGGAGGCGGCGCAGGAAGAGAGCGTCCCGGAACGCATAGTCTACACCTCGGCTACGGGCGACGCGGTATACGACGACGCGGTGAACGAGGCGAGGAAAAAGGGCGTTGCCGACGAACCGCTGACGCGCCGCGAATGGCAGAGCTGGCGCTCAAGCTATCTCCAGGGCGGCCGCGGCGACCCCGAGGCAAGGTACGGAACTTATGAGGAATATATGAACGTGTGGAGAAGCTACATAAGAAGCCTGTAACGGAGGGATAAAGTGTCCGGCTTTGCACATTGGGTAGTTGGTATAGATGAAGAAAATAGAAACGGCAAGACAGCGATAAACCGCTCGTCCGCGGATTCGGATCTGCGCGATAAGCCGACGGTGAGCTTCGCCCATTGGGTGACGGGCGAAGGGGCACGCGCAGAAAGCGCCAAGGTCGAAAGTACTCCCGCAAGCAGGACGACAAGGTCTTTTGCCTCGACGATAGGCGAAACCTCGATTCTAAGCCCGAAGGCTTACGCGGCAATGCAGTCTTGGAACACTAAACGTGAAAAACGCAGCTCGGCCGACGTTATGCGCGAGATTGAAGAGCTGTCGCCGAGGGTAGAGCATTTCTATGATTATGCGCTCAAGGACACAGAAAACCTGAGCGACGCATATTACGCCCATCTTGCGGAGACGAAAAAGGCGCTTTCCGGTAGGCTCGAAGGGCTTCGCAAGGAGTATGCTTACCGCAACCAGAATGAAAAGGCTCTCGCGCTGGCAAGAAAACAGGCGGAGTGGAAGAAGAACAGACGCGGCACGGACGTCATAAGCCTCAATCTCGACACGGTGACCGGGAATATCAAAGACCTTGAGCGCGAGGCGGGGCGCCTTGCCGGGGTGCTTAACGACCTTGAGAGCGGGCGCGATCTCCCGGAATTTGACGCCGCGAATTATGAGGCGGTAAAGCGGCAGCACGACGAAACCGCGCGGAGGCTAGTGGAGCTTGAGCCTGTTCAGAAAGAGCTCTCAGAGGAGCTTGAATATTCGAAGAAGCTCGACTGGGAGGAACTTAGAAACAATCCGGATTTTGCAGAGAAGAGCAGGCACGTTTCTACAGGAGCGACGCCTTTCAAATCCGCGGGAGGAGAACTCGACGCGATCTACGGTGCGGTAAACCGAGAGAGCGCGGCCTGGGCGCAGTACGCGGCGTCAAGGCTTCCGGGAGAGCTGCTCAAGGGGCAGGCGCCGTCCGGAGGAATTGAGCTTTCGCAGATCACAGAGAGCGAGCGGGAAACATTTAACTATCTCTACGCGACGGATAAGGAAAAGGCAAGAGAGTACTTCGATGAGCTCAGGCCTAAGCTGACGGCGCGGCAGAGGCGGGGTATGGAGGACTATCTGCACGACTGGACGCAGAAGAGCGGCTGGAACGCAGCTCTCGGCTCGGCCGCAACCGTGCTTACCTCCCCTTTGAAGGCTGCAAGCTACGCAGGTCAGACCGCGGATTATCTCACGACGGGGAAGATAGACCAGAACGCGCTGTATAACGCCCCGTCCTATTGGAATAACGCGGTGCGCGGCGCAGTCACCGAAAACTGGGATAAGCTCGGCACTGCGGCGTATCAGACCGCAATGAGCATGGGCGACTTTCTCTGGAACGCCTTTATAACGGGCGGGCTCTCAGCCGGAGGCGCCGTCGCGGAAAACCTTTCGCTTGCCATAATGGGAGCGGAAGCAGCCGCCGACACCGTTATCGCTCAGAAGGACAGGGGAATGGACGACACGAGGGCTTTCATTCTCGGAACGGCCGCGGGGCTTGCGGAAGTCGTTACGGAAAAGGTCTCCCTCGAAGCTCTCCTCAATCCCGAGCTGTCGCGGGGATCATTCCGCTATATTTTTAAAAATATGCTCGCGGAGGGCTCTGAGGAGGTTGCGAGCGATCTTCTCAATTACTGGGCCGACGGGCTCTATGACGTCATATCCGGGCAGAGCGAGAGCGAATGGAAGAAAGCGGTGCAGAGATACCGCGATATGGGCTATACCGAGGCGGAGGCTTTCGGCAAAGCAGTCGGAGACAAGGCCTCTGAGATGGGGATGGACTTCCTCGGCGGAGCCGTTTCCGGCGGACTCATGGCGGGCGGCTCTGCGGCGATAAACGCATATCAGAACGGGAAGAAAAATCCCGCCTCCATGTGGAAGAGGGGGAGCGGACCTTTAAAACTGAATAACGTTGACACTACCGAAAACGCCGGATATAATTATTTGCAGGATGGAGGTGCGGAGAATGCGAGAAGTGAAGCAGGCCTCGGAGCTGACGGAGATGGAAGCTTTGGAGGAGCTGGAAACGGAGTGGGCGGATTACAAGGATCTTTGGGGGATGTGGATCAACGAAGGATCGAAGCCTACGGAAGCGCTTCAAGCCCTCTGGTCGTTCGCATAAGCCCTGAGCTTAACGATGCATATAAATCACGCGGTATTGTCAACTACGAGCTGCACGACAGCTCTGCTGACGGTGCCGCGTTTTCTTTTGCCTTGAACGAGGCGCGAAATGCCGACGGGGCCAACGGATGGGCTGTCACACCCAAAACAGCGGAAGAGCTTGCAGAGAACAGTGTCAGGACTTTTGTGACGGAAGAAGGGGACGCAGGCTTCGGAGTCGCCCGAGACGGCGATATCGAGGCGGTATTTAAGAACCTCAGCGGAGGCAAAAAGAGAATACTCGATACGCTTATCCCAATGGCCCTCGAAAACGGAGGCACAAAGCTTGACTGCTATGGTGAAAAGCTGGCAAATGTTTATGCAAAATACGGCTTTATTCCCGTCGCCCGCGTTGAGTTTAACGAGGCATACGCAAATCCCGGATGGACGCCTGAGAAGGGGACGCCG
>CACXBO010000038.1 GCA_902765975.1 Oscillospiraceae bacterium | reverse complement strand
CTTGCGGCGGGAAAGGCAAGCCTTGAGTGCGATGAATATTTCCGAGATAACCTCAAAACCGTTATAGAAAACAGAGATCACGCTGTTAATGGCATGAAGAGCCTCGGCTTTGACGTGCTCCCATCGAGCGCGAACTTCGTGTTCGCAAGGAAAGAGGGAGCGAGCGGCGGGGAGCTGTACCTCTCTCTGAAGGAGAGGGGAGTCCTTGTCCGGCATTTCTCAAAGAGAGGGATAGAGGACTATATCAGGATAACGATCGGAACGCGGGAGCAGATGGATATCCTCCTCGCGAAGCTAAAGGAGATTCTTCAATGAGAAACGCCGAGATAATAAGAAAGACATCAGAAACCGATATAAGGCTATTCCTCGAGCTGGATGGCGCAGGAAAGGGCGAGACAGAGACCGGAGTCGGATTCCTCGACCATATGCTGTGCCTTTTCTCAAAGCACAGCCTCTTTGACCTGTCGGTAAGCTGCAAGGGCGATACCGAGGTGGACTTCCACCACTCGGTCGAGGATATCGGGATAGCCCTCGGTTCCGCTTTCAAAAAGGCAATAGGCGATAAGGCGGGAATAAAGCGATATGGGAGCATAATCCTGCCTATGGACGAGGCTCTGATACTCTGCGCAGTCGATATTTCCGGAAGGGGAGAGCTGCGCTTCAACGTGCCCGTTCCCGCGCAGAAGGTCGGTAATTTCGATACCGAGCTCTGCGAGGAGTTCTTCAGAGCGTTTACCCGAGAGGCGGAGATAACCCTGCATTTGAGAGAGCTTGACGGCTCGAACTCCCACCACATAATCGAGGGCGTTTTCAAAGCGTTCGCAAGAGCTCTCGGCGAGGCGGCAGGCATAGACCCGCGTCTTGCCGGAGAGGTGCCGAGCACCAAGGGAGTTCTATGACCGCGATAATAGATTACGGAGTAGGAAATCTTTTCAGCCTCAAATCGAGCTTCGGAGCTGTGGGAGCTGAGGCTGAGGTCACGGGCGACCCGGAAAGGGTCGCAGCGGCGGACCGGATCATACTTCCCGGCGTCGGGGCCTTTGGCGACGCGGCGCGGAAGCTGAGAGAGATGGGGCTGGATAAGGTTCTGACGGAAGAGGCTGCGAAGGGAAAGCCCCTTCTCGGTATCTGCCTCGGAATGCAGCTTCTGTTTGAAAAAAGCCATGAGTACGGAGAACATACGGGGCTCGGCCTCATACCGGGCAAGGTCGTTCCAATACCGGAGGGAGTCAAGATACCGCATATCGGCTGGAACTCACTCAGCTTCAATAAAAGTTCGCCGCTCTTTAAGTATATAAAGGACGGGGATCACGCATATTTCGTTCACAGCTACTATGCCGCCTGCCCGGACGGGTTCGTTTCGGCGTACACCGAATACGGTATGCGTCTCACAGCTTCCGTCGAGCGCGAGAACGTCTTCGGCTGTCAGTTCCACCCGGAAAAGAGCGGAGAGGTCGGACTTAATATACTCAGAGCCTTTTGCGAGGTCTGAGAAAGAGAGGATTACCAAATGATCATCCTGCCTGCTATAGATTTAATTGACGGAAAGGCCGTAAGGCTCGTTCAAGGTGATTATGAGAGGAAAACGGTTTATTCAGACGAGCCCGTAAAGCTTGCTATTGCGTTCCATATGCTCGGCGCGGACGAGGTGCATCTCGTTGATCTCGAGGGCGCGAGGGACGGAGGCACTCCGAATTTTGAGACCGTCCGCTCTATCGTCGAGGCGACAGAGCTGAGGGCGGAGATAGGCGGCGGAATACGCGACGAGGCGACGGTGAAAAAATACCTTGATATCGGCGTCTCCCGCGTAATACTCGGTACCGCCGCAGTTGAGAACAGACAGCTTCTCCGCGAGCTTGCGGGAAAATACGGCGACAGGATCGCCGTTGGCGTCGACGTTAAGGACGGCTTCGTCGCCGTTAAGGGCTGGAAGGAGATAACGGGCACTCGCCTTGAGGACCTTCTCCTTGAGCTGGACGCTATGGGTATAAAGACAGTTATTTGCACGGATATATCAAAGGACGGAGCGATGTCCGGAACGAACAGGGAGCTTTACGCTTCCCTCGCCGGGAAATACAGGATGAAGCTGGTAGCCTCCGGCGGAGTATCCTCGGTCGAGGACGTCGCCGCGCTGCGCGATATGGGTATTTACGGTGCGATAATCGGCAAGGCGCTGTACAACGGAACTATAGAGCTTCAGGACGCTCTGAGGGCGGCACGATGCTGACAAAGAGGATAATACCCTGCCTTGACGTAAGAAACGGGCGAGTCGTCAAGGGCGTTAATTTCGAGGGGCTGAGGGACATTTCCGACCCCGTGGAGCTTGCAGAGTTCTATTCTCAGAACGGTGCAGATGAGCTCGTGTTCTACGATATAACCGCCTCCTTTGAGGAAAGAAAGCTGTTCACCGACATACTGAGAAAGACGGCGGAGCGCGTTTTTATTCCGCTAACAGTCGGCGGAGGCATAGGCTCGGTCGATGACTTTGCCAGAGTG
>CACXBO010000037.1 GCA_902765975.1 Oscillospiraceae bacterium | reverse complement strand
CCAGAAAAGTCTTCGAGCCTCTTCCGTCCGGCAGCGCGGAAAATCGCACCAGAGCTCTTATGAAAATCGAGGACGGCTGTGTCAATTTCTGCTCCTACTGCGTTATACCTTACGCGCGCGGCAGAGTGCGCTCTCTGCCCGTGGAGGCTGCTGCCGAAGAGGCAAGGCGTCTTAAATGCGCGGGATACATGGAGATCGTGCTCACGGGCATTGAAATTGCCTCATACGGAGCAGATCTTGACGGAAGACCAGGCCTGGCGGACGTCACAGAGTCGATCATTAAAGCTGCGCCCGGCGTTCGCTTAAGGCTCGGCTCTCTTGAGCCCACGATAATAACCGGGAAGTTCTGCGAAAGGCTTTCAAAGTATCCCGAGCTCTGCGATCATTTTCATCTGTCGCTCCAGTCCGGCTGCGACGAAACGCTTAAAAGAATGAACCGCAAATACGATACCGCAAGGTTCTTCGAGAGCGTGGAGCTGCTGCGAAGTTACTTTCCGAACTGCGGGATCACCTCCGACCTTATAACCGGTTTTCCCGGAGAGACGGAGGCTGAATTCGGCAGGACTCTTGAATTTATAAAGAAATGCGATTTCTCTCAGATGCACGTTTTCCCCTATTCCCGCCGTGCGGGAACTCCCGCCGACTCGATGCCCGATCAGATAACGCGGGCGGAGAAGGAGCGAAGGGCAAAGCTCGCATCCCTTGCCGCAGCGGAGATGAAAAGGCGGTTTGCCGCCTCTCAGGCGGGCAAAGTCCTTTCGGTACTCTTTGAAACGGAGAAGGAGCCCGGAGTGTTCGAGGGGCACAGCGGGAATTACCTTCTCGTATCTGCAAAAGGAGAAGCTCTCAGAAACCGCGTCTGCGACGTTCTGATAAAGGGAGCGGACGGGGCTCTTCTGTTCGGCGACATAATAGACCGTCAATAAACTGTCAATGAGGTATTGTTCATGGAAAGAGTTTATAATTTTTCGGCGGGGCCCTCTATGCTCCCGCTCAGCGTTCTTAAAAAAGCCGCATCTGAGCTGACGCAATACGGCGACAGCGGTATGAGCGTTATGGAGATGAGCCACAGGAGCAAGATCTACGGCGAGATCTTTGCCAAGGTCAAAGCAAGCCTTCGCAGAGTGCTGAACGTTCCCGAAACTCACGAGATTATTTTTATGCAGGGCGGAGCGACCGCTCAGTTCGCGGCCGTGCCTCTCAATCTTCTGGGCGATCGCGACTCTGCAGACTACGCTCTGACCGGCGTTTTCTCTACCAACGCATATAATGAAGCGAAGAAGTACTGCTCGCCCCGCGTCGTTTTCTCCGGTGAGGCAGAGGGCTTCAGGCGTATTCCGAATCAGGAGGAGCTTCAGCTCTCCGACAGGGCTGCGTATTTCCACATTTGCTCGAACAACACTATATACGGCACGGCGTGGAACTACGTTCCTGAGACCGGTAGCGTACCTCTCGTAGCCGATATGTCCTCCGAGATCCTCTCAAGACCAGTCGATTTCTCGCGTTACGGTCTCGTTTACGCCGGAGTTCAGAAGAATATGGCGCCCGCGGGAATGGCCGTCGTCATCGTCGACAAGGCTCTTATAGGCAAAGAGCTCCCCATTACTCCAACGATAATGTCATACGCAAAGTTCATCAAGGCCGACTCCATGCTGAACACTCCGCCGACATACACCATATATATGCTCGGCCTCGTTCTCGACTGGGTCAGCGATCACGGCGGACTTCACGGAATGAACGCGTTGAGACGCGAGCGGTCAGATATGCTCTATGATTATCTCGACTCCTCCTCCCTCTTCAAGCCTGTCGCCGAAGTCTCCTCCCGCAGTATGATGAATGTGACGTTCCGCACAGGAAGCGAGGAGCTCGACGCAAAATTCGTAAAGGAGGCCGCCGCGGAGGGGCTTGTCAACCTCAAGGGTCACAGGCTCGCGGGCGGTATGCGCGCCTCTATATATAACGCCATGCCCGTTGAAGGCGTTTATAAGCTCGTTGATTTTATGAAAAAATTTGAAAGAGAGAACAGATAACTATGTACAAGGTCAAGACGCTCAACAACATCTCGAAAAGCTGCGTAGGCTATCTCCGCGACAACGGTTTTGAGATCGGAGACGATCTTGAGTCTCCGGAGGTCATTTTCGTCCGCGCGCTCAGCATCCTCGATTACAAGTTCAACCCCGAGCTTCTGTGCATCGCAAGAGCCGGAATCGGCGTAAACACAATTCCACTCGCCCGCTGCGCCGATAACGGAATAGTTGTTTTCAACACACCGGGAGGCAACGCGAACGGAGTCAAGGAGCTCTTCCTCTTCGGCCTCGGAATGGCATGCCGCGATATCAAGGGGGCTATGGACTGGGTAGACAGCTTCGACACCACTACCGGCGAGGTCAGTAAGGTCATGGAGAAGATAAAGGCTCAGTTCGCCGGTCCCGAGTATATGGATAAGAAGATCGGCGTTATCGGAATGGGCAACGTCGGACGCATAGTCGCAAATGCCTGCGTCAATCTCGGCATGGACGTCTACGGCTACGATCCCTTCCTTTCAGTAGACGCCGCCTGGCTCATCTCCAACCAGGTCACTAAGGTCGATTCTCTCTCCGATCTCTGCGACTGCGATTTCCTGACGCTCCACTGCCCCCTCACCGACCTCACCCGCGATATGATAGGCGCCGATTACCTCTCGCATATGAAGGACGGAGTCCGCATCATAAACTACGCCCGTCAGCAGGTCGTTAACGAGGAAGCTATGATAGCTGCACTTGAGTCCGGAAAAGTCGCAAGATACGTGACCGATTTCCCCACGAACAACCTTATAGGCCGCAAAAACGTCGTTATGACGCCCCACCTCGGCGGCACTACCCACGAGAGCGAGGAGAACTGCGCGATCATGGCCGCAAAGCAGGCCGTCGATTATATAAAGAACGGAAATATCGTTAATTCCGTTAATTTCGGCAAGGCAGTTATGTCTCCGAGCCTCCATGCAAGGCTCTGCATATTCCATAAGAACGTGCCGAACGTCCTTGCGGGACTCACCTCCAGCATTTCAAAGCGCGGAATAAACATCGAGAACATGGTCAACGCGTCCACGAAGGAATATCCCATTGCATATACCATGCTCGAGCTCGGCTCCGATCCTGACGTGGAGCTTCTCTCCGCGATCCACAATCAGAAGGACGTCGTAAGAGTAAGGGCCATCCCGTCAAAAAAGATCTGAGAAGAGGAAGCGCGCCATGTCTGCAAATACTATGCTGATAGTAAATCCCGTATCGGGAAAGGGCAAAATAAGGAACTATCTTCTCGACGCAGTCAAGGCCTTCTCCGAGGGCGGCATACCTGTGAGCGTTTACGTCACCGAAAAACGCGGAGACGCGACTTTTTTTGCCAGGGAATACGGTAAATGCTTCGAGCGTATCGTATGCACCGGAGGCGACGGCACTCTGAACGAGGTCATGAACGGGGTCATGGCTCTCCCCTTCGAGGAGCGTCCGAAGCTCGGATATATCCCTCTCGGAACGACGAACGACATGGCTGTGTCCTTCGGGCTTCCCAAGTCTACGAAAGACGTCATTGAGCGCATAAAAGCCGACACGGTGAGATCCGTTGACTGCGGCCAGTTCGACAAGAGATATTTCGGCTACGTATCCGCTTTCGGCGCCTTTACGAATATCCCTTACGCGACTTCACAGAAGGCTAAGCGCACGTGGGGCTACCTCGCCTATCTCGGAGGCGCTGCGGGCGCTCTTAAGGATCTTAACAAGCCTGTGCACGCGAGCATCACCTGCGACGGCGAGACCTTTGAGGATGATATTCTCGTCGGAGCAGTTATGAATACGACCTCTATGGCGGGACTTATCAAGCTCTCTCCAAAGGACGTAATGCTCGACGACGGCCGCTTCGAGCTTCTGCTCGTCCGCGATCCAAAGGGCTTCGGCGAGCTCTGCGGCGACGCTAAGAGGCTTCTTATGAAGGACTTCTCAACGGACAGCGTAAAGCTTCTTCACGCATCGAACATCAGCTTCAAATTCGACAGAAAGATGAGCTGGACCTGCGACGGCGAGGCTGGCGGAGAATACGACGAGGTGTCCGTTATAAACCACCATGCGGCTCTCAGGCTGCTTGTCTGACAAATAAATATCTGCGCGGCTTATGCTTTCCGGCATGGGCCGCTTTTTTGTTCACACTATATATTGTACTCACCACTTGAAAAAAAAAGAAACGGGTAGTATAATAGAGCTTGGAAAGACTTTGAAAGGAAGATCATCGAAATGCAGATTACTAAAGAGACTACTATGGGAGATATGCTCAAGTATGACAGCGGCATAGCATACGTCCTTATGATGTGCGGGATGCACTGCGTCGGCTGCCCCAGCTCCATCGGCGAGAGCCTTGAGGAGGCCTGCATGGTCCACGGTCTCGACTGCGACGAGGTGCTTGAATCCATTAACGATTATCTCGACGCCAAGCAGTACGAGGGCCAGTAAGAAAAATGCCGAGAGAGCTTCAAAGGCACGAGCTCATAGAGCGAAGCATAATAAAAAAATACAGAGAAACGCTCTGGAATCCTTTTACCTACGCCGTAAAAAAATATGAACTGATAAACTCGGGCGACAGGATCGCAGTATGTATATCCGGCGGCAAGGATTCCATGCTTATGGCAAAGCTGATGGAAGAGCTTCAGAAGCATTCCAGCGTGCCCTTTGAATGCGTATATCTCGTTATGGATCCGGGTTATAACGAGGATAACAGGCGGAAAATCGAGGAAAACGCCGCTATTCTCCATATACCCGTCCAAATTTTCAAAACTGACGTTTTCGACGTTGCGAACTCCGCGGGCAAAAGCCCCTGCTATCTCTGTGCGAGGATGCGGCGCGGCAATCTCTACGCAAAGGCAAGGGAACTCGGCTGCAATAAGATAGCTCTCGGCCACCACTTCAACGACGTTATAGAGACTACCGTAATGGCTATGTTCTTCGGCGCTCAGATCCAGGCTATGCTTCCTAAGCTCCACTCGACGAATTTCGAAGGTATGGAGCTCATAAGGCCTATGTACTGCGTCCATGAGGACGATATCATCGCCTGGTCGAGATACAACGGCCTTGAGTTCATTCGCTGCGCCTGCCGCTTCACCGAAGGTCTTGCGCGGGATGAAGAAGGCGTCTCCTCGAAAAGAGCCGAGATCAAGGCTCTGATCAAGAGCCTTAAAAAAGACAATCCGAATATTGAAAAGAGTATTTTTAATTCCATCCATACCGTTTCACTTGACACTATGGTCGGCTGGAAGACGAAGGGCGAAGAGCACTCCTTCCTCGACCGTTATTACGACTGAGAGCTTTCAACTTTTGAGGTGACTTATGAAAACAGCGTTAGTCATAATGGCGGCCGGTCTCGGCACAAGATTCGGCGGCGGAGTCAAGCAGCTGACTCCCGTCGGCGTGTCCGGAGAGATAATAATGGACTACTCTATCCACGACGCGATAGAGGCGGGCTTCAATGAAATCATATTTGTGATCCGCAGGGATATCGAGGATGAATTCCGCGCTGCTATCGGCGATCGGATTGCCGAGGAATGCGCCGGACTCGGCGTTGATGTCCACTGCGCCTTTCAGGAGATTGACGACCTCCCCGACGGCTTCACGCCTCCCGATGGCAGGACCAAGCCGTGGGGCACGGTTCAGGCCGTGCTCGTCGCGCGCGAACTTATTAGCGGGCCCTTCTGCGTTATCAACGCCGACGACTATTACGGCAAGACGGCGTTCCGCGAGACCTTTGAGTTTTTGAACTCCGAGCCGGAATCCGCTCTCCCTGAACTCTGCGTTGCCGGCTATATCCTCGGCAACACTCTCTCGAAATCCGGCGGAGTGACTCGCGGAATCTGCTGCGCCGACGAAACAGGTCATCTCACTGACATCCGCGAGACGCGTCACGTGATACTGACGGACGAAGGCCCGGAAGCGGACGGGGTCAGGCTCGATCCCTCATCCCTCGTCTCAATGAATCTTTGGGGCATTCCCAGGCAGTTTCTTGACATCCTCCAGAACGGCTTTGTGGAGTTTCTGAAAAAAGAGGAGAAGGATCCGCTGAGATGCGAATTCCTCCTCCCCGAATACATAAACGAGCTCCTGCACGACTCTCTTATCCGCGTAAAGGTCCTGTCGACTCCGGATCACTGGTTCGGTATGACCTACCGAGAGGATACGCCCGGCGTCGTCGCAGCCTTCCGCGAGTTTTCCGAGTCCGGCTACTACTCAACGCCTCTGTTCTCCGACCTCATTCCCGAGGTCGCGGAAGAGGAATAAGCTCTCCTAACTGAAAAAATCCTCCCTCTGGAGCTGCTTTTTAAGCCTCTGGAGGGCTTTCTTTTCAAGCCTTGAGACGTAAGAGCGCGATATGCCGAGCTTTTCCGCCGTCTCCTTCTGAGTGAGAGGTCTCTTTCCCGTCAGACCGTATCGCAAAGTCAGTATTTCCCGCTCTCTACCGTCCGGTATCGCGGCGAAATGCACCCTCAGCCTCTCTATCATTTCATCGTTTCCCATTCTTTCGAGTATATCGTCCTCTGACGAAACGACGTCTATCAGGCTGAGGCTGCCTCCTTCGCCGTCTGAATCGAGAGTATCAGAGAGCGATACGTCGGACGCCGTTTTCTTTACCGCACGGAAATGCATCAGTATCTCGTTTTCTATGCATCTGCTTGCGTAGGTCGCAAGTCTTGCGCCCTTCTCCGGTCTGAACGACATTATCGCCTTGATAAGACCGATAGTTCCTATCGAGATCAGGTCGTCCTGCTCGCAGGATTGCGAGTAGTATTTTTTAACGATGTGCGCAACGAGCCTGAGATTATGCTCGATCAGCGCGTTTCTCGCCTCTGTATCTCCTTCCGCGCACCTCGCCGCGTATTCTCTCTCCTTCTCGGCGCTGAGCGGCTTTGGAAAGCTGCCCTCGCCGGTAGATATCCTCAGCATCAGGAAGGGGTAAGAGATGAGCGCAAGAAAAGCCTCTGTTAGCATTATATCACCGCCTTTTCTACAGTATATTACGGCGGTATTTGTCCATATTCCGCCCTGCCTCGTCCTATTTTGCGTTTGACAAAAGCGGAAATACGGTATATACTCAATTGAGCAAAATTGATTTACGGGGAGATCGCCCTATGCAATGGATAACCGAGCTCTATGAGCAAAACAAGCGGGTAATCGACGTCGCGATACAGTCTTTTCCCAAGATCTTAATTCCGGGGCTAAAAGTAACGATACCGCTGACCGTACTCTCATTTTCCTTTGCGATGATCATCGCGGTCGCCGTTGCGATGATACAGTATTCCCGCGTTCCTGTGCTGAGGCAGCTCTGCCGCTTCTATATCTGGGTGATTCGCGGCACTCCCCTTCTCGTTCAGCTCTATCTGGTGTTTTTCGGTCTTCCGAGCGTCGGAATAGTGCTTGACGGGTTTACTGCTGCGGTGATAGTATTCTCGATAAACGAGGGCGCTTACTGCGCCGAGACTATGCGCTCCGCTCTTGAGGCTGTTCCGGTGGGTCAGATAGAGGCCGGCTACTGCGTGGGCATGAACTACTTTCAGATAATGCGGCGCATCGTTCTGCCTCAGGCCTTCAGAACTGCGTTTCCGCCCCTTTCAAATTCGCTCATCGGCATGGTAAAGGACACCTCTCTCGCGGCGAATATTACCGTCGTTGAGATGTTTATGGCGACGCAGCGGATAGCGAGGGCGAATTACGTAACTCTCGCTCTCTATATTGAAGTCGCTCTCATCTATCTTCTCTTCTCCACGGTTCTCACCTTTATCCAGAGGCGAGGCGAGAAGAGGCTGAGCGCGTACGCCGCTCTGAGAAAGGCGTGACACGATGGCAGACCTTATTCTAAATGCGCAGGGAATCAAAAAAAGCTTCGGCGGAGTCGAGGTGCTGAGGGGCGTCGATCTCAGCGTATACCGAGGCGACGTAGTCGCCGTGCTCGGCTCCTCCGGCTCCGGGAAGACCACTCTGCTGCGCTGTCTCAACTTTCTTGAGAGGGCCGACTCCGGCACTCTCTCCTTCGACGGCGAGAGCTTTGAGCTTGCCGGTATATCGAAAAAGCAGATAGCGGCAATAAGAGCAAAAACGGCATTTGTTTTTCAGAATTACAATCTATTTGCAAACAAAACGGCGCTGAAGAACGTCACTGAGGGGCTTATCGTCGCCCGCAAAACGCCGAAAAAGGAGGCTGAGGAGCGCGGCATGGAGCTGCTCTCCAGGGTCGGGCTTGCCGATAAACGCGATCAGTATCCGCACGAGCTCTCAGGCGGTCAGCAGCAGAGGGTAGCGATTGCCCGAGCGCTCGCCGCCGATCCCGATATAATATACTTCGACGAGCCGACGAGCGCCCTCGATCCGGAACTCATCGGAGAGGTGCTTTCAGTCATTCGCTCTCTCGCTGAGGAGGGGCGGACTATGCTCGTCGTTACCCACGAGATGAGCTTTGCCGAAAACGTATCAAATCGCGTTGTCTTTATGGAGGACGGGCGCATTCTCGAGGAGGCGCCCTCGTCTGTTTTCTTCCGCGAGGTTAAAAGCGAGCGGATCAGATCGTTTTTGAATATGATAAAAAAAGAAGAGGAGAAGAAATGAAATGAAAAGAAAAACCGTAATCACAGTTCTCGCCCTGCTCATGCTCCTGTCCTGCTTCCTGATCGGCGGCTGCGCCT
>CACXBO010000036.1 GCA_902765975.1 Oscillospiraceae bacterium | reverse complement strand
TTTTTCATTCGACGCATCTGTACCGGTTTTTTATCTGTTTATGAACGCCGTTTTTATCGTTTTTGACGTCGGCGTTACTCAGATTATAGGTTTTTACTGCAAAAAAATTGGCCCGAAGATGAAAAGAGGGAAATAATAAATGATAAAAAGTATGACGGGTTACGGGAGCGCGAGGGGCGTTTCCGGCGAGCTTAAGATAACAATAGAGCTCAGAAGCGTCAATAACCGCTTCCTTGACTGCAGCATACGGATCCCAAGGGTATATACGGTCCTTGAGGATGCGATAAAGGCCGAGGTGCAGAAGGCAATCTCAAGAGGCAAGGTAGACGTTTTCGTTACAATAGACGCAAGCGAGGCGAACGACGTTCTGATAAAGGTGAACGAATCGGTTGCCGACGCCTATGTCGCCGCGCTGAACGCGCTCTCAGTCAGGTATAAGATCGCAAACGACCTTACGGCTGTCAGCCTTGCGAGAATGCCGGACGTGCTCACCGTATCCAAAGAGGAGACGGATATCGAGACTCTCGGAAAGGATATCTGCGCAATTCTGCGCGAGGCGCTCTCCGACTTTAACAGGATGCGCGCCGTCGAGGGCGAAAAACTGCGCGAGGACGTTCTCTCCCGCGCTGCGGAGATTGAGAAAATGGTAGGTATCATAGAGGAGCGCAGCCCGGAGACGGTACGGGAGTACCGCGAGAAGCTTTTGAAGCGAATGAGAGAGGCGCTCGACACCGTTCAGGTCGATGAACAGCGCATATTGACTGAGGCGGCATTATTTGCGGATAAAACAGCCGTCGCGGAGGAGACTGTTAGGCTGAGAAGCCATATCGCGCAGCTCCGCAATATGATGGAGGCCAGGGAACCCGTGGGCAGGAAGCTTGATTTCCTCATTCAAGAGTTCAACCGCGAGGCGAATACCATCGGTTCAAAATGCAACAATCTGGAGCTTCAGCACACAGTCGTCAGCCTGAAGAGCGAGATAGAGAAGATAAGGGAACAGATACAGAACATCGAGTGAGGTGCGCTCAGTTATGAGGCTTGTCAACATTGGTTTCGGCAATATGGTGAACGCCGCAAGGATAATCGCTGTAATAAGTCCGGATTCAGCGCCGGTAAAGCGAATGATTACCGACAGCCGCGAGCGCGGCGACCTCGTAGACGCTACCTACGGAAGAAGAACGAGAGCTGTGATACTTACCGACAGCGGCCATATCGTCCTCTCGGCGCTTACTCCGGAGACGGTCTCGGCGAGAATAGCCGGCGATAAGTCGGCGGACAGAGCAGAGGAGGAAGAGGAATATGAAGAAGGGTAAGCTCTACATTATTTCCGGGCCCTCCGGCTGCGGCAAAAGCACCGTGCTTCGCGAGGTCTTCCGTCATAGAAGAAACATTTTCTTTTCCGTATCGGCGACTACGAGAGGTCCGAGAGAGGGCGAAGTCGACGGGAAGGATTATTACTTCGTAACGAGGGAAGAATTTGAGCGTATGATCGGGGCGGACGAGCTTCTTGAGCATGCTCAGTACGTTTCAAATTACTACGGAACGCCGAGAAAACCCGTTGAGGCGATGCTGAGCGAGGGAAACGACGTCGTTCTCGATATAGAGGTGCAGGGGGCGGGTCAGGTCAAGACCAAAATGCCCGAAGCCGTTTCGCTCTTTATCCTTCCGCCGTCTCTTGAGGAGCTTGAGAGAAGACTTCGCGGAAGAGGAACGGAAACGGAAGAGAAGATCAGATCGCGGCTCAGCCAGGCGGAGCGGGAGATAGCTAAGTCCGGCAGCTATGACTATCGGGTCGTAAACGACGACGTTGAAAGAGCCGCTGGAGAGATAGTGCAAATCATGCGCAGAATAAGGCGCAGGAAATAAAAAAGTTTATAAACCACGAAAGAAGGACCATAATATGCTACTTTATCCTACAGTACCTGAGCTTTTGAAGAACACCAGCAACAGTCGCTATCTTCTTGTGAACGTGATAGCCAAGCGCGCAAGACAGATTGCAGCGAACGCCGAGGAGCACGGAATATCTCTCGACGATAAGCCCGTCACTCTCGCAGTCCGCGATATCGCCGCAGGCAAGGTAACGGTTTCTTCCGCAAGGTGAATCCATTTTGGATAAGAGAAAGGTTGCCCGGGTAGCAGTCGCCTCCGCGATATATACCATCGACCGGCCTTATTCATACCTCATACCCGATGAGCTTGCCGAGTCGGCGCGCCCCGGCGTTCGAGTTAACGTCCCGTTCGGAAGAGGAAACCGCATTTCCGAGGGCTTTATACTCGAAACGTGCGATGAGCCGGACGGTGGCGAGCTGAAAAGCCTTTGCTCGGTGCTTGACCCGGAGCCTGTTCTGACCAACGAGCAGCTCAAGCTTGCGCTATGGATGCGCGACAGGTTTTTCTGCACCGCTTATGAAGCGGCGAGAGTTATGCTGCCGACGGGGCTTTTTTTTCGCAACGGTAAACGCAGGGTGTCCGATAAAGCGGAAGCTTTCGTTTCGCTTGCCGTACCGGCTGAGGATGCGGCTATAGCTGCCGCGCAGAAGCGGCTTAGGGCTCCGCTCCAGTCTGAGATACTTAGAGTCTTGTCCCAGATAGGCGAGTCGGAGATATCAGAGCTTTTAGAGTTTACCGGAGCCTCCCGCCAAACAGTAAACTCACTCGTTAAGTCAGAGCTCGTTACCCTTGAGCTTAGAGAGCGCTTTCGCAGACCGGAGATGCCTAAAACAGCCGCGGCTGAAGAGATAAAGCTGAACCCAAGGCAGAACGAGGTGTTTTCCGGACTCAGAAAACTTATGGACAGCGAAAGAGCCGAGGCCGCGCTTATTTTCGGGGTCACAGGCAGCGGAAAAACGCTCATTTATGTGAGGCTCGCCGAGGAGGCTTTGAGGAGAGGCAAGAGCTCCGTCATTCTCGTGCCCGAAATAGGTTTGACTCCCCAGTTCGTAAGTATTTTCGCTTCGCATTTCGGCGACGGCGTCGCCGTGCTCCACTCCTCTCTCTCCGCAGGAGAGAGATACGACGAGTGGAAGCGGATACGTTCGGGAGAGGTTAAGGTCGTAATAGGCACGAGATCGGCAGTTTTTGCGCCGCTCGAAGACATAGGGCTTATCTGCATCGACGAGGAGCAGGAGCATACCTATAAATCGGAGAACTCGCCGAGATATTCGGCGCGCGGCGTTGCAAAATTCCGCGCAGTTTTTAATAACGCGCTTTTAGTCCTCGGATCCGCAACTCCCGACGTGGAGAGTATGTACCGTGCCGAGGAGGGAAAATACAGTCTGTTTGAGCTGAAGGAGAGGTATAATGAAAGACCGCTCCCGAAGGTGATGATAGCCGATATGCGCCGTGAGCTCAAAAACGGCAACGGCACTCTGTTCAGCGAGATGCTGCGCTGTGAGATGAAAAAAAACCTCGAAGCAGGCGAGCAAACGATACTGTTCATCAACAGAAGGGGTGCTAATTCCGCCGTATTATGCGGCGAATGCGGATATACCTTCACCTGCCCGAACTGTTCGGTCTCAATGACTTACCATTCGGTCGGAAGAAGGCTTCTATGCCATTACTGCGGTCATTCGGAGCCGCTTCCCACCTGCTGCCCGGAATGCGGCGGTAAGCTGAAGTTTTTAGGCGCAGGAACTCAGAAAGCAGAGGAGGAGCTTCTCAGCCTGTTTCCGGATACGAAGATAATCAGAATGGATGCAGACACAGTCGCACGGGTGGGCTCTCATGAAAAGCTGCTCGATAGATTCCGGGCTGAGAGAGTTCCGTTTCTTATCGGCACGCAGATGGTAACAAAGGGCCTCGATTTTGAAAACGTGACGCTTGTCGGAGTGCT
>CACXBO010000035.1 GCA_902765975.1 Oscillospiraceae bacterium | reverse complement strand
CTTTTCATAACGTCGAGAACTTCTCCGACCATCTCAGGGTCAAGCGCGCTCGTCGGCTCGTCAAAAAGCATTACCTCCGGGTCCATCGCAAGCGCTCTGACGATAGCGATACGCTGCTTCTGACCTCCGGAAAGCTGCGCGGGATATGCGTTTGCGCGATCGGCGAGTCCCACCTTTCCGAGAAGCTCCATAGCGTTTTCAGAGGCCTCATCCTCAGTCTTCTTGAGGAGCTTTACGGGCGCAAGTGTCATATTTTTAAGAACGGTCATATTAGGAAATAGATTGAAGTGCTGGAAGACCATACCCATTTTTCTTCTGTGCAGGTCTATATCAACTTTTTTATCGGTAATATCCACTCCGTCGAACATAACGCTCCCGGAGCTGGGGCGCTCCAGCAGGTTAAGGCAGCGGAGAAAGGTGGACTTTCCGGAACCGGACGGACCGATAACGACCACGACCTCGCCCTCGTGTATATCGCAGTCTACCCCGTTCAGCGCTCTGATCGTACCTTCAAAATGCTTTTCGAGGTCTCTGACCTTGATAAGTACTTTATCGCTTTTCATTTCGCAGCGCCTCCAGATCTTTTCTCTCCTTTTCTGAGCCTTTTCTCAAGCCTCGCTACGAGTCTTGAAAAGAAAATGACCAGCACGAGATAAACGAGAGCAACGGCGATAAGCGGCATAAACGCCTGAAACGTCCTGCCCCTTATGATATCGCCCGCTTTCGTAAGGTCCACTATCCCAACATAGCCCGCGATACTCGTCTCCTTCAGAAGAGCGATAAACTCGTTCGCAAGACTCGGAAGAACCGCCTTGAAGGTCTGAGGTATGATAATATACCGCATCGTGCTAACGTACCCGAACCCGAGACTGCGTCCCGCCTCAAACTGACCCTTGTCGATGCTCATGATTCCGCCGCGGACTATCTCGGCAACGTAGGCTCCGGAGTTTATTCCGAAGGTTATAGCCGCGACGACGATACCGCTGCGGACGAATATCAGTATTATAAAATACATTATAAGCAGCTGAACGACGACGGGCGTGCCCCTGATAACAGTTAAATACAGATTGCAGATAAAATTGCCCGCTTTAAGGAAAAATCTCCCCGGTCCGGGCGCCATCTCATCTATAATATTGTCATGCGTAGAGCGTATTATCGCAACGACAATTCCGATCACAATACCGATCAGAAGGGCTGAAAGCGTTATTATGATCGTGTTTCCCAATCCGCTTAATATGAATTTCCATCTGTCGTCGTCAATAAAGCAGAGCCGAAACGCATCGGAGAACTTATCAAAAAAACTCATACCTCACCTCAAGCGCCTATATACGCCTATTGGGCGGCCGAAGCCGCCCATAAAGACATTGCTATTTGATTACTTATTGTTTGCTGCAACAAAGTTCTTGGCGGGCTCGTTGTCTATGACGACGCAGTCTACCTTTCCGGTAACAAGAGCCTGTACTGCGTCTGCGCCCTTAGCAAAGCGGATAACCCTCTCCTCGCCGAAATCGCCGGTGCAGTAGATGTCGCCGGTGGTATCCTGCTGAACGCCGACAACATAAGTTGCTCCATCTGCATAGAGATCGTCAACGCTCGTAATTTTGCTGCCTTCCTTGACTATTATCGATTGAATTCCGGTGGCATAGGTGTCTGAGAAGTTAACGCTCTGCAGTCTCTCCTCGGTCACGGACATACCGGCCATACCGATATCGTACTTGCCGCTCTGAACTCCGCCTATGATCGAGCCAAACTCGGTATCCTCGATCACAAGCTTCATTCCAAGCTTATCGCAGATAGCGGCAGCCATTTCTGCGTCGATACCGACTATCTTGCCGCCCTCGTAGAACTCATAAGGAGGAAATGCAGCGTTCGTCGCCATCGTGAGCGTCGGAGCGTCGGCAGCTACGTTCTCCTGGAACTTGAGGCTGTGCTCAACTCCGGATATGTACTTATCTACTATAGCCTTCTTCGTTCCGTCAGCCTCGAGCTCCGCAAGCGCCTTGTTGATGTTTGCAAGAAGCTCTTCATTGTCCTTGGATACGGCAATTGCGTAGTCCTCAAGAGCATACTCGGTATCGAGGATCTGAAGCTTTGCGCCTGAGGAGCATGCTGCAAGAGCCGCAATCATAACGATCGCAAGGGCAATTGCAATAATCTTTGATAATTTATTCATTTTATTGCCTCTTTTCTGAATATATATTTAAATTATCATAGTATAATTATATATTTATGCTGCTTCTTTATGCAAGGTCAACAATTAATAAAAATTTGGCTTTATTGCGTCAAAGTATTAAACAATATGCATAAGAATACCGCCCGTTCGCATGAACGGGCGGTAAGATGAACGATAATTGAAATTACTGCTTCTTTCCCTGATTGGCGACAGCCTGCATTTTTGCGTTGATCGCGTCCTGATCGCCGAGGTAATAGTGGTTGACTGCCTTAAAGTTTTCATCGAACTCATAAACGAGCGGGGTTCCGGTCGGGATGTTAACTCCGATTATCTCGTCGCTGGAGAGGTTATCGAAATACTTAACGAGGGCGCGGAGCGAATTGCCGTGGGCTGCTATGATAACGCGCTTGCCGGCCTCCATATCCTTTTTGATGACCTCTTCAAAATAGGGAACAACGCGCTCAACGGTGGTCTCAAGGCTCTCGTTGGCGGGAAGAAGCTCCTTGGGAACATCGCGGAACATCGCCTGCTTTGTTGCGCTGCGCTCATCGTTCTCATCGAGTGCGGGCGGCTTTACGTCGAAGCTGCGGCGCCAGATTTTAACCTGATCTTCGCCGTATTTCTCTGCCGTCTCCGCCTTATTGAGTCCCTGAAGCGCGCCGTAATGGCGCTCATTGAGCTTCCAGCTCTTCACTACGGGAAGCCATGCTCTGTCCATCTCGTCGAGAGCGATGTTCAGAGTGTGAATAGCGCGCTTAAGATATGATGTGTAGCAAATATCGAAATCGTAGCCGTTCTCTTTAAGGACTCTGCCTGCTGCCTTAGCTTCTTCCCTGCCCTTGTCGCTGAGCTCTACGTCGGTCCAGCCGGTGAAAAGGTTGAGCTTGTTCCATTCGCTCTCGCCGTGGCGTACTAATACGAGTTTAGTCATTATTATTCTCCTTATATTTATAAGTATGCTTAGCTCTTATTCCTGATTTGCGGCAGCGATGATAGCGGCAAACTTTGCGGGTACGAGGCTGGCGCCGCCGATGAGTCCGCCGTCGATGTCGGGCTGAGCAAGGAGCTCTGCTGCGTTCTTATCGTTCATTGAGCCGCCGTACTGGATGGTAACGGCGCGTGCAATGCGGGCGCCGTAGAGATCGCGTATAACACCGCGGATAGCGGAGCAGACTTCGCCGGCCTGCTCGGCTGTGGCGGTGCGGCCCGTTCCTATTGCCCAGATAGGCTCGTATGCGATGACGACCTTGCGCATCTTCTCAGCGGAAACGCCCGCAAGAGCGGCCTTGACCTGAAGATTAATGCGCTCGAGGGTAATTCCCATTTCGCGCTCCTCAAGGCTCTCGCCGACGCAGACGATGGGTGAAAGCCCCGCCTCAAGGGCCGCGTGAACTTTCTTATTGACAGAGAAATCGGTCTCGCCATAGTACTGTCTTCTCTCGGAGTGACCGATGATAACGTATTTAACGCCGAGATCGGTAAGCATATTCGCGGCTATTTCTCCGGTATATGCGCCCTTCTCGTTCTCGTTGAGGTTTTCAGCGCCTACGGAAATGCGGAGTTCCTTGAAGGCCTTAAGCGCGGCGGGAAGATCAACGTAAGGAGCACAGATAACTACCTCACAGTATTTTGCGCGGGGAGACACAGCCTTGAGCTCATCTGCGAAGGGCTTAACCTGGCTGGGAAGCATGTTCATTTTCCAGTTGCCGGCGATAATTGTCTTGCGGTATCTTCTGTTCATAGCTGAAACACTTCTTTCTATTATATTAAACCGATTTAACGGAATTATTTTTTATAAACGAGGGCGGTCAAAGGCCGCCCTCTTAATCAGTAAGAGCGAAATTATTTATCGAGAAGAGCCGCAACGCCCGGAAGCTCCTTACCCTCAAGGAACTCAAGGCTTGCTCCGCCGCCGGTGGAGATGTGGGTGATCTTATCGGCAAAGCCGAGCTGCTCGCAGGCCGCTGCAGAATCGCCACCGCCGACGATGGTGATCGCCTCAGAGTCTGCAAGAGCCTGTGCAACGGCTATGGTACCCTTCGCAAGAGTGGGATTTTCAAAAACGCCCATAGGACCGTTCCAAACGACGGTCTTTGCGCTCTTTGCCGCGTCGGCAAAAAGCTCACGGGTCTTCTCTCCGATGTCGAGGCCCATCATATCGTCGGGAATGGAATCGGAGGGGACAGTCTCAACTTCGATAGGTCCGTCAATGGGATCGGGGAAGCTCTTTGCGATAACTGTGTCTATCGGGAGGAGGAGCTTTACGCCCTTCTCCTCTGCCTTTGCCATCATTTCCTTGCAGTAATCGAGCTTTTCCGCGTCGAGAAGGCTTGTGCCTACTCCATAACCCTTGGCAGCGAGGAAGGTGTAGGCCATGCCGCCGCCGATAATGAGGGTATCGACCTTTTCGAGGAGGTTGGAAATGACGTTAAGCTTATCGGAGACCTTTGCACCGCCGAGGATGGCGACGAAGGGACGCTCGGGATCGGCAAGCGCCTTGCCCATGATGCCGATTTCCTTCTCAATGAGGAAGCCGCATACTGCCGGGAGGTAATCGGCAACGCCGGCCGTGGAGGCGTGAGCACGGTGAACGGTTCCGAAAGCGTCGGAAACGTAGAGCTCTGCCATGGAGGCAAGAGCCTTCGCAAGGTCGGGATTGTTCTTGGTCTCGCCCTTCTCATAGCGGAGATTCTCAAGGAGCATAAGCTCGCCGGGCTTAAGCTCGGCTGCAAGAGCCTTCGCGCTCTCGCCGACAACGTCGGACGCCATCTTGACCTCTATACCGAGGAGCTCGGAGAGGCGGGCTGCCACCGGCTTGAGGCTGAGCTTCTTGAGTGACTTCTGCCAGGCTTCCTCTGTGATCTTCTCGGGAGCCGTGCCCTTCTCGGTCTGCTTCTTGACGTATGCGTCGTAGGTGGCTATGGGCTTGCCCATATGGCTGCAGGCGATAACGGCTGCTCCGTTATCAAGGAGATACTTGATTGTGGGGAGTGCGGCTACGATCCTCTTGTCGCTGGTGATGACGCCGTCCTTGGTGGGGACGTTAAAGTCGCAGCGAAGAAGGACTTTCTTGCCGGCTACATCGACGTCCTTAACGGATTTCTTTGCATAGTTCATGATAATTACGCTCCTTTATATTATTTTTCAACGGTTAACGGACTTTGCTCCGCCATCTCTCCAAAGCCGCTCAGACCAGGAAAGCCCTGCTGCCTGAGCGCCTCATAGCACATAACGGCGGCTGTGTTTGAGAGGTTGAGGCTTCTCGCATCCTCCCGCATGGGGAGTCTGATGCATTTTTCTCGGTATCTTTCGCGCAGCCACTGCGGTAGACCTGCCGTCTCCTTTCCGAACAGTATCCACGGCTCGCCGGACAGGTTCGCCTCTGTATACTGCCTCGGAGCTTTCGTAGTAGTCAGCCAAAGGTCCTTATCCCCGTGCAGCCTGAGAAACTCCTCGATATTCTCATAAACGGTAATATCGACCATCGGCCAATAGTCGAGCCCCGCTCGCTTTACGGCTTTATCGGAAATGTCAAAGCCCAGCGGCTTTATGAGATGCAGCCTCGATCTAGTTGCCGCGCAGGTGCGCGCAATGTTTCCGGTATTAGCTGGGATCTCCGGCTCTACGAGCACAAGATTGACCACCTTTTCACCTCTTTCTCATACGTTTACTATTGTATAACAAATTTATCCGTTTTTCAATATCAATCTGAGGTTTTTAACAAAAATTATAAACTTTTATATCTTAATGTTTATACTAATTGCAAATTAATTGTTGCGCTTTTTCCAGATGAATGTTAAAATCGTCATAGTATACATCGGAGGCTGATATTATGGAAACCGACGCAAGGATCGAGGCACTGGCAGGCGACGGATTTATGCCGCATTGCGGTATCGAATTGAAACTCGACGTCTCCGGGGGCGTGTTCGCAGAGTTCACCGCAGGAGAGCAGCATAAAAATTCTCACGGCTTTATTAACGGCGGAATGCTCTTCACTCTCGCGGATATCGCGGGCGGAGCCTGTATTTCAGAAGCAGGAAAGGACATAATGAGTCTGGACGCGGATTTTCACTTTCTCCGCAACGTAAAGTCGGGCAAGGTATTCGCAAGACCTAGCATCATCCGCAAAGGGCGCAGGATTTCCGTCGTCGGCGTTTCAGTGGAAGACGAGGCGGGAAATCTTCTTGCCTCCTCCACCTTCACCTATTACACGGCAGAATAAGATAATTTCATTCGAGGCAGGATACAAAAAATCAGCATTACAGGGGTAACAGAGATGACAACGAAGAAAAGCTTTAAGGACAAGCTCATCTGGTTTCTTATACTTAACGCGGGACTGATCGTTACCGCCGCAGGAATCGCTCTTTTCAAAACTCCGAACCACTTTGCTCTCGGCGGGACGAGCGGACTTGCTATTCTGCTTGCGGATGTTTTCCCATCACTCCATATGGGAACCTTTATGTTTATTATAAATGTCGCGCTGCTTGTTCTGGGGCTTATCTTCGTCGGGAAGGATTTTGCTTTCGGAACTGCCTATTCCTCCGTTATGCTCTCCGTTTACGTTGCGATAATCGAGTTTTTTGTCCCGCTTAAAGAGCCGCTTACGCACGATCCGCTGCTTGAGCTTGTGTGGGCTGTCATTCTCCCCGCCGTAGGCTCAGCTCTCGTGTTCAACATCGGAGCATCGACGGGCGGAACGGATATTGTTGCAATGATACTTGCCAGGCATTCGTCTCTGCCTATCGGAATGGCTTTGCTTGCGACCGACGCCGTTATTACTGTCGCAACCTTCTGGCTATTTGACGTCGCCACCGGGCTTTACTGCGTACTCGGACTTATTATGAAGACGTTCCTCGTTGACCTCGTTATCGACGGGATAAACAGCAGAAAATATATCACGATTATTTCCAAAGAGCCCGAGACTATCGAGCGCTTTATAATCGAAAGGCTCAACCGCAGCGCGACAATATCCGACGCGGAGGGCGCTTACTCGCACCAGCACGAAAAAGTTATAACTACCGTGCTCACCAGGCGTCAGGCCGTTATGCTGAGAAACTATATAAAAACGGTCGACGACAGCGCCTTCATAACGATGGTCAATTCCTCTCAGATAATAGGCAAGGGTTTTTCGGATATCTGAACTTGACTATTTCTCACCTAAAGGATATACTTTATCCATACTCCACGGAAAGGATGACGCTGATTATGAAACAGTGCCCGCATTGCGGCTCTCTCCTTGTTGACGACGCCATTGTCTGCACAAACTGCGGTCTCGCTCTCTCCGGGGAGCAGCAGGAATACTACACTCAGGACTTTTACTCTGCCGTTTCGTCTTACGACCACACGCAAGAGTTTTCTGACGCGGACGTCTCTGATAATAAGGTCGCCTGTATGGCTGCCTATCTGATGGGCGTACTCGGTCTTATCATCGCTTCTCTTGTCGGAAAGGATTCAAAATACGTTGCATTCCATATAAAGCAGGCCTTGAAAATAACCGTTCTCGGCATTATCCTGTTTCTTTTCGGAGTAGTTTTTGTATGGACCTTCATAATTCCTATGGTAGTGATCGTATGCTTGATCATTCTTTTCGTACTGCGGCTCATCGCATTTTTCCAGGTCTGCCGCGGAAAGGCATACGAGCCTTCAATTGTAAGGGATCTTAATTTTCTTCGATAAAGTTATCGGTCGGCGCGGAATGCGCCGACCGTTTTTT
>CACXBO010000034.1 GCA_902765975.1 Oscillospiraceae bacterium | reverse complement strand
CGTGAACTACCACACCTACACGACGATGACGCTGCAAACCAACCGCGGGATATGCGCTCTCGGATCACAGCCGCTCACCGTTAGCTCAGCTACGACCGCAGGGTATGTCTCCAGCGCTCTGCCTCTTTTTACCGGTGGAACGCAGGTGATAGCCGGACAGGCTCTGCCGGCGGGCAGCCTGATAATCCAGAGCGGTAACAGGCTCTATCTTGCAAGCGACACGACGAAGGCAATAATTCCCGAGGTCGGACTTATGTACCTCTCGACGGCGACGGCCAACGCTGTTGCGCCGGGCTACAGCTATCTGAGACAGAAGGGCTCGTGGGCTGACCTCGGCGGCGACGCGAACATGGGGAAGAACACGATAGCGAGGGGCAGCCCGGTATATCTACGCTGTACGATGGACGCAAACGGGAACATATATTCCGACGCTTACCTTGACACGTCGATGAGCGCGGGATATACCTGGTGCTACGTCGGAGTTGGACAGTCGGCGACGGCGATAAACGTCGATACGACGCATTCGCTCTTTCTCACTCTCGACGCCAACGGCAAGCTCACGCACGTTAACGGACGGGCTCTGTGCCTGCCGGCGCACGAGCACGCGGGCGAGGATATAACGAGCGGGACGATATCAAACGGCAGGCTCCCGACCGTGACGGTAGCTCACGGCGGCACGGGGCAGACCTCGACGACGAAGGCGCTTTACGCTCTTATGAACGGGCCGGGCGAGATAGCAGCAGCCGACACGGCTGACAACGACTATATCGGCGTCGTCGATACCTCGGCGTATAACGGTAAGAAGATGCTTATATCCGAGGCGAAAAAGCTCTTCTCCGGCGCGAAGGTCGCTTTCGGAACGTATACAGGGACAGGCACGTGCGGTATCGACAATCCCACAAGCCTCACGTTTGATTTCGAGCCTAAGATTTTGTGGGTGGCTGGCTCGACGCTGTATATAAAAGTCAATTCCACAGCTTTAGATGACCAATTTTTTGCTATGCGTGGTGCGCAGAATGTCCATACCTCTGGTTGGGGAATAACATTAGCGTGGAGCGGGAACACCGTTTCATGGTATGGGACCACAGCGGCCGATCAGCTCAACACGAGCGGCAAGACTTACACATATTTTGCGATAGGGTGAGGAGAAAAGCGTGAAGGAGAACAAGGAAAGGGAGACCCATGAAAAAGCGAAGATGGCTCAGATGGCTGAAGGCGGCGGGGATAAGGGCTCTGCGGACAGCGGCGCAGACTACGGTCGCCATCGTTCCGGCCGCCGTCAGCATAACGGACGTGAACTGGACGGTGGTCGCGGGAACTGCGGCTCTCGCGGCGCTGCTCAGCCTCCTGACGAGCCTCGGCGGACTTCCGGAGGTGAGAAATGACGAAGATTGAAGAGGTTATCCGCACGGCGCAGAGGGAGATAGGCGTCTGCGAGAGACCGAAGAGCTCGAATAACGTGAAGTACAACACCTGGTACTACAGGCAGGAGGTCTGGGACGGAAAAAACGGCGGAAAATACCCCTGGTGCATGGCGTTCGTCCAGTGGGTGTTCAATGAGGCGGGCTGTCCGCTCCCGTATAAGACGGCGAGCTGCTCGGCTCTGCTCGACTGGTATAGAAAAAATAAGCCGGCTTCCGTTCAGAAGACTCCGGCGCCGGGCGATATAGTTATCTACAGGGGACACACGGGCATTTTCGAGAAGACAGGTCCCGACCCGGCTTATATGTACGTCATCGAGGGGAACACGGCCGTCGGAAACGACGACAACGGAGGCTGCGTTATGCGGCGCTACCGCAAGCTGAGCTCTGCGGAGGCGTTTATAAGAGCCGCGGAGGAAGAGGCGGCGTCGCCCGCCTCATCTTCGGCGGCGGAGAGCGGAAAAAGGTATCAGTCGCTGAGCGAGCTGCCCTCCTGGGCGAGAGACGAGATAGGCGAGATAGCCGCGTCGGGCGCTATTAAGGGCAGAAGCGGAGACCTCGACCTCAGCGAGGATATGATAAGAACGCTCATCATAGCAAAGCGGATGATCGAAAAGAGGAGGTGAGACGGTTGGGAGAAGAGAGCGGCATGAACGGCGACTTCGAGAGATTTGCCCGGGAGTTTCCGAACGTGAAGCCGGAGAGCATAGACCGCGGGGTCTGGCTCGACGTGCAGGGCGGCATGAGCCTCTCCGAGGCATATCTCAGAAGCGAGAACAGGCGGCTTATGAGCGAGGCTGAGACGGAGAGAAAAAACCGCGAGAACAGAGAGAAGGCCGCGCCCAGCGCTGAGAGCGCGGGAAAAGCGGCGGCAAGAGACCCCTTCGACGAGGGGTGGAACGAGGAATAAGACCTCGAAAGAAGAAATAGACCAATAAACGTGAAAAGGAGAAAAGAATAATTTATGGCAATCAATCTTGCAAAGCAGGCGTCAGACAAGGTCGCGGAGCGCTTTAAGCTCGACTCCGTGACGGAGGGACTTTTTTCAAACAGATACAACTGGACGGGAGTGGCCTCGGTCCAGGTCTACAGCATAGACAATCTGCCGCTCCAGAACTACGATCCGACCGAGACCTCCGGCTCTCGCTTCGGCGCTCTCACAGAGCTCGGTGATACGACTCAGGAGATGACGGTGACCGACGACAAGAGCTTCAACGGGGCTATCGACAAGAGGAACAACACCTCTCAGCTCATGATAAAGTCCGCCTCCTCCGTGCTGAAGAGGCAGACCGACGAGGTGATAATCCCCTATGTGGACAAGTACCGCCTTTCAAAGCTCGCGGAGGGAGCAGGCATCGTGGACGCGATAACCTCCGCTCCCACGAAGAGCACCATACTCGAGACTCTTATGGCGTCGGGCGCGAAGATGTCCAATAAGAACGTGCCGAAGTCCGGCCGCGTCATATTCATCGGCGAGACGGAGGCTGTAAAGCTCAAGCTCGCGGATCAGGTCGTCGGAGTGGACGCCGTCGGTCAGAAGACTATAGTGAACGGAGTCTGCGGCACTGTGGACGGCGCGCAGGTCCGCATAGTGCCGGACGGCTATATGCCCACGGGAGTGGAGTTTATGATAGTCCGCAAGGGCTCCGCCTGCGCGCCGAAGAAGATAGAGACCTACCGCATCCTCGAGGAGCATCCCGATATCGACGGTCACGTCGTTCAGGGCCGCTTCCTCCACGACTGCTTCGTGCTCGACGCCATGGCGGACGGCATCCTCGCCGCGACGATAATAACGAGCGCTAACGGCGGCGGCTACGCCTACGAGCGCGTTATAAGCCCTTCCGGAAACCCATATACCTCAGGCTGGTATCTGAAGACCTCCTCCGGCTTTTTCGCCTGCGCCTCGACCGAGACCACGGTGGACGCGACGAAGACGTATTACAAGAGACTGAGCTGAGAGGGAAGGAGCGTCTCATCCGTCGCTGCGGCGACGCCCTCCCCTCCGGGGGAGGGAGGTAAGGAAGGGGGATAATAATGGCAGCGATAAATCCAAACGTATACGAGAGCGTTTTCAAGATAAAGCGCTGGCGCGGAGTGAACGAGGCGGAGGAGGGCGAGACCGCCCTCAGAAACGGCGAGGGCGCGGTATGCCGCAACTTCCGCGTCACCTCCGGCGGGGCGCTCAGGAAGAGACCCGGCTCGAAGACCGTCGCGGGACTTATAAGCGGGTATAACGTTGTCGTCGGAGATGAAGAGGAGACTCTGTTTACCGAGGTCGGAATATCCGATATGGAGCTGAGCCTCTATCCGAGAGCCGAGGCGAACTCCGTCGGCGAGGCGGTGATAGCGGGCGAGGCCGTTACGGTAAGCGGCGTTATAGAGGCCGAGTCGGGCGAGGAAAAATACTATGAGGCGGAGGGGAGAATTTACAAGCTGCTGCGCGGAGATGTTGAGGCCGCGGAGCTTAAATACAGGACTTCGCTCTATGCGACGGAGCATAACGAATTTCTCGTTTTCGACTCTCCGCCCGTTTTTCACAACGGGCAGTGGGACGATACGGGAGGGAGGAGGGTCAGCCCGTCCTACGGCAATCTGTATCACACCTACCTAAAGAGCGACGCAGCGGACGGAAAGTATCTCTACGTCACGGACGTGGACTTTCAGGAGAGCCCCTTCTGGGACTACGAAATAAAGTGCGAGGCCTACTCTCAGCCCGTGTTCTCGTGGGTGTTCGCTCCCGTCTCGGTCGAGCCGAACACTCAGACTGATATCGAGGTAAAAAGCCTCTGGTCGGGCTTCGTCGCGGGGAGGGAGGTGATAGTCGCCGCCTGCAACGGGCATCTCTGGGAGCTTACGCTGTCGGGCGGCGCGTGGTCGAAGGCCTCGTGCGGAACGAT
>CACXBO010000033.1 GCA_902765975.1 Oscillospiraceae bacterium | reverse complement strand
TTCGTAACAGTCGAGGCGGAGGACAGGACGCCCGAGAGCATAAAAAAAGCCCTTCTGCAGCCCGGAAACGCTACCGGAGGCAGAGAGGGGCGGGATATAGACGTCGCAAGAAGCCAGCTCACCAAGCTCAAAAAGCGGGGCGGAGGCTTCAGAAAAAGAATAACATGGGCGGCGTTCGCGGCGAAATGCCTCGCCTGCGACGCTCTGCGTCCGCTTCGCCGCCGAAGCTGAAAGGGAGGTCGGGTAAATTGTCTCTTATAGTCAGGCTCGGAAAAAAAGGAAAGGCGGTAATAAAGAAGCTCATCTCACCCGTTGAGGAGCACCGCGTTTCATACACGAGGCGCATTGAGCGGATAAAGACGAAAAGGCGCATCGTTGCGATGACCTTCGACGACGGACCGATGGATATGCCCGCCTCGCCGGATCTCTTCGGAGGCAGAGCCCTTACCGACGTTATCCTCGACACGCTCGAGGAGTTCGGCGCGAAGGGCACCTTCGACGTTATAGGCGACACATCCGAAAACTATCCGGACACTGCGGGAGCGGTCGGCTCGCCCGCATGGGGCGGTATAGCCTACGATCACTATCCCGATCTCGGTCACGACGACAGGGGCGGAGCAGTGCATAACGACAGGCTCATCCGGCGTATGCTCGAGGGCGGGCATCAGATAGCTAACCACGGCTATCGCCACGTTATCTTCGGAAGAAAGCCCTTCGTCTACGGAAGGAGAAAGTATCTCGGCTCCTTCGACAGAGCGGTTGCCGACCTTAAGCGGCTCGATTCGCTCATATCGGAGAAATACGGGTATAAGCTTGCGATGTCCCGCCCGCCGCATTACGTCGACGCTATCGAAAAGGGGCTCACGTCCTACGACGTTTACGACGAGCTCGGATATCAGTATATGGCAGCCTCCTTCGACGGAGCGGGCTGGCTTCCCTCAAAGAACGCGGACGGGAAGGCGGCTTACGAGGCGGAGGTCGAGGAGATGGTAAGACCCGTCCGCGAGGCTCTTGAGCGCGATCCGGAATTTTTCTGCGGTCAGATAATATTCCAGAAGGACGGATACAATATGGCGAAGCGCACCCCGGTCGCCTCGGGGCTCAGGCTCCAGCTCGAGCTTCTGAAGCAATACGGCTACGAGGTAGTGACGGTAGCCGAGCTTATGGCTGAGTCGCCCTTTGCCGACGTGGGCAGGGACGACCCGGACTTTGAAAAGCTGAGGGCGATATCCTCGGAGCGGGCGATCGTATACTCGGACAACAGGCTGAGGCTCGACGCGGTCATGACTGTGGGCGAACTGAGCATGCTTATATCGCCGAGAAAGGCTGCCGTCGAAGGCAGAAGGGCGATACTTAAGAGAGACGGCAAGGCGTCGAAATACGCCGGAGCCATGGAATACTGCGTCGAAAGAGGCTATATCCCCCGCGGAGCAAAGGAGTCTGAGCCGGTAACAGCTCTGCCAGGCGCGTTCTTCGGCAAGGTGGAGGGCTTTACAAGGCGCGAGGTCATGAGGGCGTATAAGTTATGAGAACAGCTATTATTACCGACGGTAAATACCGTTCGTCCATCGCCGCCGCCCGGGCTCTCGGCAGGGCGGGATATAACGTGATAGTTACCCAGACGAAGGAGGACTGCTCCTCAGAGCCGCCCGTTTTTTCTTCTAAATACGCAGACGGGGTGTGGATAGAGGGCTCTGTTAAGGATAAGGAGTATCCGGACAGGCTGCTTGAGCTCATAAAGGGCAGCGGAAAGCCGGTCCTCTTCCCCGTCGGGGCGGATACGCTTAACGCCGTAGCCGCAGATAAGGCGAGATTCGAGAAGCACGCCTGCTTCCTTATTGCCGCAAGCGACGTTCTCGACGCGCTGAACGATAAGGAGCGAGTCCACGAGAGGGCGCCGGAATTCGGATTTTGCGTTCCGAAGGAGTATTCCGGCGAGCCGGAGAAGTACCCCGTGGTCATAAAGCCGCACTGCGGCGAAAAGCTCGGGCTCAAGGCAGCGGACCGCTACGCCGTCGCGAAAAACGCCGCGGACTTTAAAGCGAAGCTTGAGAAGATGAAGGAATACGACCCGGAGCCGATTGTTCAGGAAAAGATCGAGGGCGACGGGCGCGGCGTCAGCCTCCTTCTGGGGCGGGACGGCGAGCTTCTCTCGGCGATCTGCCACAGGAGACTCAGGGAGTTCCCGGCGACGGGCGGTCCTTCCACACTGTGCATCACG
>CACXBO010000032.1 GCA_902765975.1 Oscillospiraceae bacterium | reverse complement strand
GACTTCCACGGCGAGATGGACTTCAAGGTCGCCGGAACGAAGAAGGGCATCACCGCCATCCAGATGGACCTCAAGAACGACGGACTCACCTACGATATCATAAAGAACGCCTTTGAGATCACCCGCGAGGCGAGATTCCAGATCCTCGACGAGATAATGCTCGTCGCCATATCCGAGCCGCGTCACGAGCTCGCCAAGAGCGCGCCGAAGATGATCAGCATGCATATCGACCCGGATAAGATCCGCGAGGTCATCGGCTCCGGCGGAAAGGTCATCCAGAAGATCTGCGCCGACACCGGCTGCAAGATCGATATTGAGGACGACGGCAGCGTTTTCATCACGCATCAGGATATCGACGCCTGCCGCGCGGCAAAGAAGGTCATCGACGATATCTGCTTTGTGCCCGAGGTCGGCAAGCTCTACTTCGGACAGTGCGTGCGCACGATACCCATCGGCGCCTTCGTCGAGCTCGTGCCCGGCAAGGACGCCATGTGCCATATCAAGGATCTTGAGTTCAAGCGCACTGAGAACGTCGAGGACGCTATCAAGGTCGGCGACTGGACCTGGGTCAAGTTCATCGGCATCGACGAAAGAGGCCGCTGGAACATCTCCCGCAAGGACGCGATCCGCGAGCGCGAGGAAGCCGGACTTCCCATCGACAGAGAATAATAGGATAATCAAAAAGGGCAAGGCTTTTCGCCTTGCCCTTTTGTTATATTGCTATGCGTTTATGCGCTCTCTGTCGATCATTCCGAAACGCCGAAGATTAAGTCGGAAGCCGTTCTGTAGATGAGTATCTGATTCTTCACGAAGGGCTCGCCGTATGCCTCGGTGTAGCCAGACATTCCGTAGTTCTCGATATCCTCGGTCGTGAGGACGACGCCCTCTCTCTGCGCTATGGCGAGAGCAAACAGCGCCTCCTTCGCCATATCCTCCATTGTCGCAACGTTGGACTCGTAGTATTCTATATACTCGTCTCTCTCCTCGGAGAGATCGTAGTCATAGTTGAGCTCATACTGCATGACCACATTGTCCTTCATAAGCTCGATAAGGCTTGCAGGCACCTCTTTATACTCGGCGGAGAGGACAAGCTCGGAGAAATACTGGCTGCGCGACTGGCTTATTACCCATTCCTCCACGTCTCTTATGAGGCTCTCTGCTGTGTCAAAGCCGAAATCTGCCGCCATCTCGTCGGTAAGCTCGGTCGCTGGGAGCTTTACGTAGTTTATCGTGATGTTGAACACTGCAGGCTTGCCCGCAAGCTCAACCGATCCGTAATCCTCAGGGAAGGTCACGTCGATATCGAAATTGTCGCCCGGCTTGTGGCCTATGAGCTGAGGCAGGAAACCGTCGATATAGTTCGTTACGCCTATCGTTACCTCCGTTCCCGCTCCGTCCGTGCTGCCGCCGGCGAAGGGCACTCCGTCTATGCTGCCGACGTAGTCGATATTGACCGTGTCGCCGTCCTCCACGACCTTCTCCGTGTCCTCGTCACCGTATTGGCTCAGCACCGAATATGTTATCTGGTACTGGACCTCAGCAGCGTCCGCCACATAGCAGTTCTCGGGTATCTCAAGAGCTTCAAAGTCCGGAAGCGTGACGAGAGAGAGGGCGTCTATGCCCTCAAAGTAGCCGTCCTCAGTGAGTCCCTTGCCAAAGTCAAAGGTCTTCTCTTCCGCGGACTCTTCCCCGCCTTCCTCTCCGCCGTCGGGCGCGGGCTCCGGAGCGGGCTCAGGATCGGTCTGTTCGTTTACCTTGCCGTCCGTCGGCTCTATCTCCGTCTTTTTCTCCGCACAGCCGCAGAGGAGAAGCATTATTGCCGCAAGAACAAGAGCGATAAGCTTTTTCATTTCTTTTTCTCCTTCATCCGAATATTCTTTCCAGAACGAGGGCGACTCCGTCCTCGTTATTAGACGCCGTTATCTCGTTTGCCGCCTCTTTTATCTCGGCTATCCCGTTGCCCATGGATACTCCGAGTCCTGCCGCCTTTATCATCGTCAGGTCGTTCGAGCCGTCGCCGAAGGCTATCGACCTCTCAAGAGGGATGCCGAGGTAGGAGCAGAGAAAGATAAGTCCCTCTCCCTTGTTCGCGTGCTCTGAGTTTATCTCAAGATTGCCCCGAACGGAGCTTGTCACACACTCGCTTTTCAGCTCGTTCCTCAGATATTCCGCAGCCTTCGCATTTTCATAGAGGTTTTTGAAAAACATCTGCATCTTCTGCACGGACTCGAAGTTTTCGACCACGTGCTTTCTTATATCGTCCACCGGAGTCCTGACCGACTTTACCATCTGGCGCATCTTCTGCTCGATGACGTATTCGTCCGCCTTCTCATAGTGATTCCTCTGCATATATCCCCATCCGCGGGCGTAGCAGTCGTATATGCAGTCGAAACGCTCCATTATATCGAATATCTCGATAGCGCGGGACGCAGTTATCTCCTCTCTCTTGAGCGCCTTTCTCTCCTTGACGTCATACACCTCGGCTCCGTTCACCGTTATGGCGTATTCTATGAAGCCGAGCTCACGCACAGCCTCCGGCATTCCCTCGTAGATCCGTCCCGTGGTCGGCACGACGTATGCGCCCTTCGAGTGGGCAAGCTCGAGTGCTCGTCTGTTCCTGTCCGTGACCCTCTTGTCGGTCGTCAGAAAGGTCCCGTCAAGGTCGAAGAATACTGCATATCTTTTCACGGTCATCCCTCCGCCTCTCAAGTGTATATTCAAAAATACAGGGCGCGGTCGGCGCCCTGTAATCAGGCTGTTTATTCCGTTTCCTCCGGCTCGGGCGTCGGCTCCGGCTCAGGCTCAGGCTCGGGTTCCGGCGTCGGCTCGGGCTCGGGCTCAGGCTCGGGTTCTGGCTCAGGCGTAGGATCAGGCTCGGGCGTAGGATCAGGCTCAGGCGTAGGATCAGGCTCAGGCGTGGGATCAGGCTCGGGTTCAGGCTCGGGCTCGGGCTCGGGCGTCGGCTCCGGTTCGGGCTCGGGCTCGGCAGCGCCGGGTCCGACGAGTATCACTCTGTCGTGCGGCTTGTAGCTGGATTTCGCTATCGCCTTCTTATAGAGAAGCTGGTCGTTGGAGTCGTAAACGTACATATAGGTCTGGACGATGGGTCCGTCAGAGCCCTTGTCCTTTACCTTCTCCTCGCCGGGCTTGAGGGTCTCGTCCTCCACGTACTTGGTCTCAAACTCATTATAGCCGAGCCTTTCAAGCTTGAGGATGACCTTGTGATCGTTGGTCTTCGTTCCGTGGAACTCCACGGTGAGCTCGTTCTTTTCGACCCACGCCTTTATGAGGATGGGATACTCCTGATTGTTCTTGAACTTATAGTCGAGATTCGGCCAGCTTACCGTGGCGTCGAATCCGTTTTCGATATAGGTGACTGCCCAGCGGTGGTTATAGCGGGTAACGACCTCGAGCTCAGCCTTCAGCGTACACCAGTAGAGGGTGGAGCTGACCTGGCAGATGCCTCCGCCGACGGTGTCGACTATCTCGCCGGATATATAGGCCGGAGCCTCTCCGTAGCCCTTCGCCGTCGTTCTCTGTCCGACGACTCCGTTGAAGGAGAATACGTCGCCGGGCTTCAGCACGGTGCCGTTTATCGCCTCCGCGGCAAGCTTAATGTTGTTCGCTCTCGCGTCTTTGGAGGTGGACATCTTCGTCGTGCGGGATGAGAGGAGATCGGGATAAGCCAGCGCCTCGAAGTTATCCTCCTTTATCTCCGGCTCCTCAAGAGCAAGCTTTATTTCAACGCTCTCTCCGGCGGCTACCGGAGAAAACTGCTCCTTTGCATATTCAACGTCGAAATCAACGCCGACGACGGAGGGCACTACCTCCTGCGTCTCCCTGTCGAAGTAGGCGTTTGCCTTTTCCGTGTGTACCGCGGCATACACCTCGTTGAGGTCGAGCGGAGCAGGCTGGGTCATACCCTTTACGGCAACGGAAAACTCGTCGGTGCTGATTGCGCCGGTCGATGTGCCGGAAAACGCATTTTTGATATAGGCGAAAACTCCGTCTCTGTCGAGACTGAAGCCCTCGGTGCCCTTGGTGAGCACGAGAACGTCTCCATCCACCCTGTAGCTGTCGTCTACTACGGGTATGTCTGTCTTGTCCGCTACCGCGCTGATGAGATGCTCCACGTCGGAATCGGACTCAATGCTGGACTTGGAGGGATCGACCACGATGCTCGCGGACTCGTTTACCTTGACGGTAACGACCTTGTCCGCGGTGTATATGCTCTTGCTGCCCTGATTTCCCGGATTTGGATCGACGGGGTCGACCACAGGGTTCGGGTCAACTGGGTCTATAACTACGGGCTTGCCGCCGCCTGTAGTTAAAAATATAACTCCGCCTATCGCGAGAGCGGCGGCGCCTATCGTTAGTCCGGCGGCAAGTCCGCCGTTCTTTCTCTTTTTAGCTCTCTTTCCTTTTGCCACTTATATCACGTTCCTCTTTTTCATAAGGTCATTTTCATTTCTTAATTCCAATACCGTATTAGTTTAACGCTTTTTTTCGAAAAAGCAACAACAAAAATGTTAATAATCAGAAAATTGTCAAAAACCGCCAATCGCTTCACATAATATGACTCTATATTCCGTTAAAAAGTTTCACCTCGTCGGTAAAGTTTTTGAAGATCGTAAGCTGGTAGTTCTCCGCCTCGGTCTCCTTCCACGGCGCGACGATATTAGTTCTCTGCCGCGTCTGCGCGTCGAGTATGTCGCCGATGAGAGTGTTTGAGATGAGAAAGCCCTGCGGCGTGAAGCTCCAGCGGTCCTCGTTCTTCACCATCCAGCCGTTCTTTACGTAGGACTCCATCAGCTCGCGCGCCATATCGAATTTGCATGGGAAGATAGAATAATACTCCTCCTCCGATATGCCGCGTGAGGTGCGAAGTCCGAGCATAAGATATTCTCCCGCTCTCTCGAAATCGGATAGATTTTCCTCGGCGTCCACGACCGTCTTGTTGTTCATTATCCCGTCGGTATATTCCTCGATATCCGAAACGAAGCTGAAGCGGCGGGAGTTGATGAATGAGTGCGCAGCCGCTCCGAAGCCGAGGTATTCCTCGTCCTGCCAGTATTTGAGGTTGTGCCGCGAGGCGAAGCCTCTTCTTGCAAAATTAGATATCTCGTACTGCCTGTAGCCGTATCTCTCGAGGGCGTCGACAGTGAAGAGGTACATATCCGCCTGCGTATCGTCGTCAGGTATGAACGGGCTATCCTTATACGGATAGAGCGGCGTGCCCTCCTCTATCTTCAGCCCGTAGCAGGAAAAGTGTTCCGGCTTCAGGGCGATAGCCTTCTTCAGCGTGTCCGACCAGCCCTCGCGGGTCTGGGACGGAAGCCCGTAGATCAGGTCGAGGCTCACGTTTACAAAGCCGGCCTTCCTCGCGTTCAGTACGGCGTCCTCCACCTGCTTCCAGTTATGCAGCCTTCCGATGCTCTTCAGTATCCCGTCGTCCGCGCACTGCGCACCGACGGAGAGGCGGTTTATGCCCGCCTTGCGGAGCTTAACGAGGTCGGGATAGCTTACGCTGTCGGGATTTGCCTCCATCGTGACCTCGCTCTCTACGAGCACTCTGCCGTATTTCTTAAGGGTGTTGAAAATCTCGATTATCCTCTCCGCCCCGTAGAAGCTCGGCGTTCCTCCGCCAAAATAGACCGTGTCGATAAGATAGCCCTCGAGCTGAGGCTCTGTCTCTCTGATATGCTTCAGAAGCGCCCTGTGATAATCGGGTATAAGGTTTTCCTT
>CACXBO010000031.1 GCA_902765975.1 Oscillospiraceae bacterium | reverse complement strand
TAGCTAAACCCTTTGGTTTCCAATTTACTATAAAAATCCGAGATATTTCGTGCATGTGAGTTAAACTCTGTAAAAATTACAATATTCATATCATTTGGAACATTTTCAATAATCCAATCAGGAATTGGACCATCTACACTTCTTCTGTTCGAATACTGTCGTCCCTTTTGATGAATATTCCACTCCATAATATTAAGTTCCATATAACCATCCGTATCAATAATAGTTCTATTGTCTCTCCACCTCTCGAGACATCAAAACCACCGTCTCCACATGGCTCGTGCGCGGGAACATATCCACGGCTGTTAGCTTCTCAGCCCGATAACCTAATGAATCGAATATTCTCAGGTCCCTCGCAAGTGTCGCCGGGTCGCAGGAGACATATACTATACGCTTCGGTTCCATTTCGGCGATAATGCCGGGCACGTCGGGGAAAAGTCCCTTCCTCGGAGGATCGACGACGACCACATCGGGTCTCAGTCCCTTTTGCGCGAGCTCAAAGGCCGCTTTTCCTGCGTCGGCGCAGATAAACTCTGCGTTATGTATACCGTTTCTCTCCGCGTTCTTTCTCGCGTTCCTCACCGCGCTTTCAACGATCTCAGCGCCTATTACCCTGCCCGCGCTTTTTGCAAGGCAGAGGGTTATCGTCCCAGTGCCGCAGTAGAGGTCGAGAGCTGTATCACCGTTCTTCAGGTCTGCATACTCCAGAGCTTTGCCGTATAGTCTCTCCGCCTGTTCCCTGTTGACCTGATAAAAAGCGTCCGGCGCAAGCTCAAAGCTCAGCGAGCATAGCTTGTCCGTAATGCTCTCCTTGCCGTAAATGAGCTCATAGTCCTTTCCGAGCACTGTGTCGCCCGGGTCTGGATTAACGTTCTTCATAATGCTGACGGTCTCGGGACAGGCTTTCAGAAGCTCCTCGACGATCTCCTTCTCATGCGGGAGCTTTCCCCTGCCGCATACGATCACAATCTGTCCCTCTCCGGATGAGAATCCGAAGCGGCACATAAGGCGGCGAACACCTCTGCCTGTCTCCGGCTCGTATTCCGGTATGAAATATCCGTCCATACTCCTTCTGAGCGCGGCGGCGGCGCGTTTTGAATAATCCGACTCTATTGCACAGTCCGGCGCGGATACAAGGTCGTGGCTACGCTCGCGGTAGAAGCCCGTGACCGCACTGTCCCCCGTTCTGCCGACTGTGTAGATCGTCTTGTTGCGGTAGCCCTCTGTTTTCTCGGCTCCGAGAATCTCGCTCACGGGAAGGTCGATTCCGCCTATACGCCTTACGGCGTCCTCAACTCTTTTCTTTTTGAGCCGCAGCTCCTCGGAATAACTCATATGCCTCAGCATACAGCCGCCGCATTGCCAATATACCGGGCAGTCGGGCAAAATGCGCTCCTTCGACGCGCTCGTTAGCTTCTCCACCTTCGCGTATACTGCAGTCTTCGTGGCTTTTAGTATTCGAATATCTGCCGTTTCACCAAGAAGAAGGCCGCGAACAAACACGGCCCTCCCATCGATCCTGCAAACGCCCATTCCCTCCGAGGTGTACCCCTCGCAGGTTACGGTACGTATCATATTTTTTTCAAGCTCCGGCATTACGCCCGCCTCCTTTGAGGGACAACGATAATCAAGCTCAAACGGCTATGACCTTTACTGCTCCGCCGATCACACTCACGCCTACCTTCTTGGGATCCTTTGCGTAGTTGTCAATAAGCTCCGCGGCTATCTTGTCTTCGATATCCTTCTGGATAACGCGGCGCATATTCCTCGCGCCGAACTCAGCGGAATAGGATTTAGAAACGAGGTATTCGGTCACGCTGTCGTCCCACGTAAACTCAATGCCCTTTTCGGCGAGCCCGTTTCTGAGCTCTTCAAGCATCAGCGCGGCTATCGCCTTGAAGTTATCTTCGCTCAGCTTGTTGAAGTATACTATCTCGTCCACGCGGTTTATAAACTCCGGTCTCAGGAAGTCGCGCAGAGCCTTTACTGCTCTCTCCCTGCCGAGGTCGTTCGATGTTCCGCCGAAGCCCACCGTGCCGACGCCCTTAAGCTCGCTTCCCGCGTTCGTCGTCATAATAATAATCGTGTTCTCAAAGTTTACTGTTCTGCCGTGCGCGTCAGTTATCCTGCCGTCGTCAAGAATCTGAAGCAGGATATTCATAACGTCCGGGTGCGCCTTCTCTATCTCATCGAAGAGCACGACGGAATACGGTCTCCGCCTTATCTTTTCGGTAAGCTGACCCGCCTCGTCGTAGCCCACGTAGCCCGGAGGAGAGCCGACAAGACGGCTTACTGCATGCTTTTCCATATACTCGGACATATCTATCCTTATAAGGCTGTCAGGAGTTGAGAACATATCCTCTGCAAGCCTCTTCACAAGCTCCGTCTTTCCAACGCCAGTAGAGCCCACGAAAATGAACGAAACCGGCTTGTGCTTCGGCGAGATACCCATTCTGTTGCGCTTTATCGCCGAAGCAACGGCCTCAACCGCTTCGTCCTGACCGACGATATGCCTCTTGAGACGGTCGGAGAGTTCTTTAAGCCGCTCCTGCTCATCCTCTTTTATAGAGGAGGCGGGTATCTTAGTCCAAAGCTCGATAATACGCGCAAGATTTTCCATCGTGAGCTTGGGTTTGCCCTCCGCCTTCAGCTTATCGCGCTCGCCCGTTATCTGCATTTCCCGGCCGCGCAGCGCAGCGAGGCGCTGGTAGTCCCCCTCGCTCTGAGCCTTGTCGCCTGAAATCAGCAGCTCTCTCTCCTTCTGGATATCTGCTATCTCTTTATCGATCTCGGTAACACGCTCCAGCGATTTGTTTTTGAGGTTTACGTCGGAGCAGGCTTCATCGAGAAGGTCAATCGCCTTATCCGGCAGGAAGCGGTCGGTGATATACCTCTCGCTCAGTCTGACAGCGGCGCGGCACATCTCGTCGGATATCTCCACTCCGTGGTAGTCGGCATAGTACTTCGCTATACCCTTTATTATCTCGACGCTGTCGTCTATGCTCGGCTCTGCAACTGTTACAGGCTGGAAGCGGCGCTCAAGCGCAGAGTCCTTTTCAATATGCTTGCGGTACTCAGCGAAGGTCGTGGCGCCGATGACCTGTATCTCGCCGCGGGATAGCGCGGGCTTCAGGATATTTGCGGCGTTCATGCTCCCCTCCGCGTCGCCCGCTCCGACTATCGTATGCACCTCGTCAATAACGAGGATTATATTGCCTATCTTCTTTATCTCCTCGATAAGCCCCTTCATTCTGCTCTCGAACTGGCCTCTGAACTGAGTTCCCGCAACAAGAGCCGTCAGGTCAAGAAGATATATCTCCTTACCCTTGAGCTTATACGGCACGTCTCCCGAAACTATCCGCTGGGCAAGCCCCTCGGCTATGGCGGTTTTTCCGACGCCCGGCTCGCCAATCAGACAGGGGTTGTTCTTCTGACGGCGATTCAGGATCTGGATAACCCGTTCCATCTCCTCGTCTCTGCCTATCATCTTATCGAGCCTGCCGGCTCTCGCCTTCTCAGTAAGGGATATGCAGTAGGCGTCGAGGAATTTGTGCTTTTGAGGCTTTTCGCCTCTGCCCTCCTGCGGGCGGCGCTTTTCTTCGCTTCTCTGCTCCTGTCTCTCATCGGGCATATTTTGGCTGAAGAGCTTATTGAGGAAAGGGAACGTGGCCGTCTTGCCGTCCTCGTCATTCTCTTCGCCGGAATCAGGAAGCTCCTCCGCACCTCCGAAGGCGTTCATCATCTCCTGACTCATCTCTTCGAGGTTCTCTTCGCTTATTCCCATACGGCTTATTATGTCCTGAACGGGCTTTATATTGAGCTCACGGGCGCATTTGAGGCACAGCCCCTCCTGCGTCTGAGCGCCGTTTTCTATCTTGGTAATAAATATCACCGCTACGTTCTGTTTGCAGCGGGAACACATCACTGGCTGCATAGCTCCTCCTTTCGGAATATCTCTCAGATATTCAAAATATTCGCAATAAAGTTATTCTCCATCAGCTTCTTCATTATCCACGTATTCTCAACTATATCCGAGCCGATCAGGATCCCGAGATAGCGGCAGATACAGCAAATTACCACGACTATCGCAAGCCCCTTCGCCGCTCCGAAAATGCCTCCGAGTATATGGTTGAGGTTTTCAAGGCCCGGCAGCCCGAAAACGAGGTCGAGCATATTGCCTATAGCCGTAAAGATTATCATGATCAGAGCAAATGCGATTATAAACACGGCGATGAAGCTCAGCTTCTCGCATATTTTCTGCGTGAGCGAGCTCGTCATATTTGAGTTTACCGTATCCGTCACCTTTTTGACCTCTTTGGCTATGCCGTCGGCTATCTTATGATCAAGTCCTATCTCTCTGAGCACGGAATAGGAGACCTTATACGAATCCTTCGCCTCCTCAGCCGTGACCGGCGCGTTAGGCGTATAGTTCTCGTCGCCTGCTCCCGCGCTGTTTGACAGTATCTTCGCTTCCGTATTGTCAACAATACCCGAGACGAAAGGCTCAAGCACGTCGACAAATTCTCCGGAGAAGGTCACTGCAAGGAGATTCGCCCCGTATATGGCGACGACTAAGGATACTATACCGATTATGCTCGCGATTATGCCCTTTTTGAAGCCCTTGTATGCTGCAAGAATAATTATTCCGACGAGCACAACGTCGATTATTATACTGACCATGTTTTTCCTCCGTTTCTTCAGTTAGCCTGCTTTTTGTCTCCGAGCTCTATGAGCTCTGTTGAATACGGTCCGACTGCGAGAAGCGCCCCGTCGTCTCTGAACAGAACCTTCTCAGTGCCGGCAGGAGGCGCGACGCTCTCCTTTGGCTCTAATCTGTAGGTAAAAATCTCAATTTTACCCGGGCTGAACAGAGCCGCAGTCCTCTCGCCCATTGCAAACCACTCTATCTCCTCGTTTGTTACCGTCCTTGCAATAACGCTTCCGTCGTTCTCCAGCGTTACGATCTCGTGCGCCCCGCCGAGCTGGTATTCTCCGATTATCACCGCGGTAATGTCCTTTTTAATATCATAGCTTGCGAGGTATCTGCCCTCAAAGCTGAAGGTCGCTCTCTCCGATAGGTTCCTGTCAAGAAAAATTACCCTGTCCTGCGTTATTGCGGCGTATCCGCCGTCGTTTACGTTGAAATCGAGGATAAGTCCCGGAAAGCTGTATTTTGCCTTCGGATTCTCCTCAGTGACTTTATAGAGCGTTATTTCGCTCTCCCCGGCGCCGACGCCCAGCACTGCAACCTCGCTCGTGTCGTTCACCTTCGCGTTCAGCACGTATTTCGAGCCTGAGTAGACCTTGTAAAGCGCGCGTCCCTTGGGATTATATACAGTCACCGCGCCGCCGTAACCCGTTTCTTCGGCGCAAACGGCTGCGTAGCCCTTTGAGTTTATGCTTACGCTGATTATCCTGCCTGTCTCGGAAAAACGGTAGGCGAGCCCGCTCTCGTTTATGCAGAGCACCTCAGAGCCTCCGATATCCCAAGCCGCGGCGTATTCGCCGCTGAAGCTCAGCTCTGGCGTTTTGAAGCTCAGCAGAGCAGAATACACGCTTTCTCCCTGCTCATTCCAGAGCTTGAGCTCTGTTTGGTCCAGAACTGCAAAGCTTCTTCCGACGGCGGCATAAGCTGTTTTTCCGGGGTGCTCATAGTAATAATTCTTTGCGGGCTCCCCCTTCAGGGCTCTGATCGTCCCTCCGATCCCTCCGTTAAGTATCAGCACAACGGCAAGAGTGAGGAGAGCTGCTGCGCCCAGGATAAGGACAATAAGCCTACTTCTCGATTTTCGCTTTTTCTTTCTATCTTCCATATGATCTACCTGTCCGCCGCGTCTTCGTGTCCGTGCGGCAATCTATATTATAGCATCAGCGGTCTCATAAAGGAAAAACAAAGTGTTAATTAATCATCATCTGTCCTACCTCGCCGTCGTACCATATTCGAGACAGATAAAGCCCCTGCGGCGGCACAGTCGGGCCGGTAAGCCTCCTGTCGCCCATAGCCAGATACTTTGGAATGTCCTCTGGATCTATCTTGCCCTCTGAGCAGTATAGAACCGTTCCCATAATGGCGCGCACCATATTGTAAAGAAAGCCGTCGGCGCAGATACGCATCTCAACCGTCCGCTCTTTCTCCTCGATCTCGCACCACTTTACGGTTCTGACTGTAGTCTTCGTCTCAGTACCTACCGAACGGACTGCGGCAAAATCGTGTGTTCCGACGAACATAGAGGCGGCCCTTTTCATAACCGGTACGTCAAGACGCATGGGATAGAAATACGCCCTGTTTTTCATAAATGGGTCTCTTATCCTGCCGGGTATCAGCTTATAGGTATATTCCTTCTGAATGCAGGAAAGTATGGCGTTGAATTCCTCCGGCGCGTCGATAGCGCAAAGGACTGATATGTCGTCCGGAAGGAGTGAGTTTATCGCGTAAGGCAGCCTTTCGCAGGGTATGCGCGTTTCGCTTCTGAAGTTCGCGCAGTATGACAGGGCGTGAACTCCGGCGTCCGTTCTCCCGCAGCCGGTGAGCTTTACCCTCTCTCCGGTCAGCTTTTTGAGAGCTTCCTCCATAGTGCCGGCGACGGTGCGGTCATTCTTCTGAACCTGCCAGCCGTGATATTCAGTTCCGTCGTAGGTTAGCTTCAGAGCAATATTACGCATTTTTTCTCCCGATCAGATTCCAAGTACGTTCAGAGTTATCGATGAGGCGACGAGTAAGAAGCCGAGCGAAAGGGCAAACCAGTCTCTTCCCTTCATTTTGAGGATCTTCAGCTTAGTTCTGCCCTCGCCTCCGTGATAGCAGCGCGCCTCCATAGCCGTCGCAAGCTCGTCTGCCCTGCGGAAGCTGGAAATAAAAAGCGGAACGAGTATCGGCAGCATTGCCTTAGCCTTGGCCACGATGCCGCCCGTGTCGAATTGCGCTCCTCTCGACTTCTGCGCGCTCATTATCTTCTCCGTCTCTTCAATGAGCGTCGGTATGAAGCGAAGAGCTATCGACATCATCATACTGAGCTCGTGGACGGGAACGTGAATACGCTTCAAGGGCTTTAACAGGCTCTCAAGTCCGTCTGTCAGCATTATCGGAGAGGTCGTATAGGTCAGCATAAGGCTTCCGAGCACGAGAAGGATTATCCTTGCGACCATAAAGAACGCGGTCTCAAGCCCCTCGCGCGTTACCGTGATGATCCAGAATTTGAGGAGCACGGTCTCTCCCGGAGTATAGAATATGTTCAGCACAGCGGTCAGTATGATAATTACTATGAGAGGCTTCAAGCCCTTGAACAGAGCTTTGACCTTGATCTTTGATATGATTATAACGCAGAGAAGCGCCGTGAAAACCGCGCCGTAGGCTATCAGGCCCTTTGCCGTGAACAGAGCGACGATATATAGCACTACGAGCACTATCTTCGTGCGCGGGTCAAGGCGGTGAACGGGGGTGTTGCCCGGGAAATACTGCCCGAGAGTTATATCCTTAAGCATCGCGCCCACCGACCTTTCCTGCTGTGAGCGCATTGGCTAAAGCCTCGGCGGTATATACCGTTCCCTCGATAACAAGTCCGCGGCTTCTCAGCTCTCTTGCAATTATTGATGAAGTCGGTACTGACAGCCCTATCTTTTCGAGAAGCGCATAGTTTGAGAACACCTCGGAAGGTCCGCCCTCAACGGCGATCTCTCCGTTTGACAGAACTATCATCCTGTCGGCATATCTCGCTGCGTCGTCCATGCTGTGCGTTACGATCACGAGCGAAGCTCCCGTCTCCCTGTGGTAAGCTAGAAGATTTTTCATTATCTCCTCTCTGCCCGCCGGGTCGAGTCCTGCCATCGGCTCGTCAAGCACAAGAATCTCCGGACGCATTGCGATTACGCCGGCGATGGCTATTCGCCTCTTCTGACCTCCGGAAAGCTCGAACGGCGATACTTCAAACAGCTCTTCGCCGATCCCGACAAAGCCCGCCGCCGTCCTTACGCGTTCGTCGATCTCCCGCTCGCTGAGTCCCTGGTTCTTGGGTCCGAAAGCGATATCCTTATATACCGTCTCCTCAAAGAGCTGATATTCCGGGTACTGAAAAACGAGCCCCACCTTGCTTCTCGCCGCCCTAAGCCGCTCCTTTGATGCATTTATATCCGAGCCTTCAAGCATTACGCTGCCGCTCGTAGGCTTAATGAGTCCGTTCAGATGCTGTATTAGCGTTGACTTCCCGCTTCCCGTATGACCGAGTATCGCGGCTATCTCGTTCGGATACACGTCGAGGTCTATGCCCTTTAAAGCCGTCATTTCAAAAGGCGTTCCCTTGGAATATATGTGCGAGAGACCGCGCACCGAAAGGATAGGCTCTGTTTTTTTCTCACGCTTCTCCGGAAGTGGAGCTGTGAAACGGCCCTTTCCTATATGCTTTGCTATCTCATCGGCGCATTCCGTAACAGTTATCGCTCCTGTGTCGAGCGAAAAGCCCGCTTTATTGATGAGCGATATGAGCTTTACTGCGTCCGGCAAGGAAAGTCCCAGTCTGTCAAGCTCTTTCTGTTCGTTTCTGAAAATATCGCGGGGGCTGCCCTCAAGGGC
>CACXBO010000030.1 GCA_902765975.1 Oscillospiraceae bacterium | reverse complement strand
GAAGGTCGGCGCTCTGTTCGGCGAGGCCGTTGTTTTTCCCGACCCGGAATTGGGCCGCGATTTCTTTACCGTATCCAAGCAGCACGGTGCGGTGCTCGCAAAGGGCAGGCTTCTCGGCATACAGTTCGACGTTCTCTTTACCGGCGGGCTCTACAATGAAATAAGCAGAAACGCAGTCACAATGGCGTCGAAGCTCAAGGCTGCGCTCAGGGAAAAGGGCTATGAGTTCTATATAGATTCGCCCACGAATCAAGTTTTCGTAACAGTCGAAAACTCTCGGCTTGAAGAGCTGGCGAAGCACGCGGTGTTTTCACGTTGGGAGCCGTTCGATAATGAAAGAACGGTCATACGCCTGTGTACCGATTGGGCGACGACTGAGGAAGAGATAGAAGAGCTTCAAAAATACCTGTAACGAAAGGGGCAGGATAAGTATGAAAATCATCAGAAGACTGATCGCCGTCCTTTTGACGCTTGCGCTCGGCGCCGCTCTCTGCGTTAGCGCCTTTGCCGCTATGGAGAATTTTTCGCTCAGCGGCGAGTATGAAGCGGGGCGATTTACGGACGTGGACGAGACGAAGTGGTACGGGTACTATAAGCAGGGCTCGGTGGCTACGGCATACGAGCTCGGACTGATGAGCGGAAACAGCGCGACGACGTTTAATCCGCAGGGCGATCTGAAGCTTTCCGAGGCGGTCACCGTAGCCGCCCGCATACGCGCCGTTTACGAGGGCGACGAGGACGCGTTCCCGAAAACGAGCCCGTGGTATAAGACCTACGTGGACTACGCTGTGGAAAAGGGCATAATCCCCGAGGACTTCATCACGGGAAAAGAGACGGTAGCGGCTATGCGCTGCGAGATGGCGTATATCTTCGCTCACGCACTGCCGGAGGAGGAGTATGAGAAGCTGAACGACGTTACTATCCTTCCGGACGTGGATTCAACGACTATCTACGCTGAGGAGATACTCAAACTGTATAACGCGGGGATACTCACAGGAAACGATAAATACGGCACCTTCCGCACGACGGACAGTATCAAAAGATCCGAAGCGTCGGCGCTCATCTGCCGCATAGCGGTGCCGGATATGCGCCTTGAGTTCGAGCTTGTTCCGTTTGAAAGCGTCGAGCCTGACCCGGAGCCTATAGACGAGCCTGAGCCTGTGCCTGACCCGGACCCGGAGCCAGAGCCGGAAAAGCCCGGACAGTGGCTTGAAAACTATACCAATGAGGAAGTGCTCTCGTATTTTATGAGCGTTGCCTACCAGAGCGAATATGGGGGCGCGAGAGATCACAACGCAAGATGGACTTCTCCGATTAAATACTCCGTGTCCGGCTCTCCGCAGGAGGGAGACCTTGAGACTCTCAAGACCTTAACGGATAGGCTTAATGAGATAGAGGGCTTTCCGGGCATTTCCGAGGCGGAGAACGAGTCCGAGGTCAATATGGAGATATACTTTGTCAGCATGAATGATTTTTCAAAATACGTCAGCTCAGCAAGAGGAAATTTCTGGGGCTACGCAAATATATGGTGGACAAATGATGAAAACGGAAACAACGGCAAGATAACCGACACGGTCGTGCTTCTTGCCGACGAGATACCGACAAGGCTGGAGCGCGACTCTATAATCTACGAGGAGGTTCTCCAATCCCTCGGACTGCTTCAGGATACCTACGATTACTACGAGAGCGTGTTTTACCAGGACAGCAACTATCAGGGTGAGCCGGCTCCTATCGACTGGGCTCTCATTGAGATACTGTACAGCCCGCGGATGATAACCGGCGCAAGCTCTGCTGAGGGTCGAGCTCTCGCAGAGCAGATAATCGCGGAAAAATCCGCGAACAGCCTGAATAACGGAGGGTGAAAATGAGCCTGTTCAGACCGAGCATCAAGCTTGAAAAGCTTACGGATATTAAGCCGGAGGAGCTGAAAAGAAGAGGAATAAGATTTCTCATCCTCGACGTGGACAACACGCTGTCGCCTTATAAAATAGACGAGGCGACACAGGAGGCTGTGAGCTGGGCGGAGACGATGAAGAAAGAGGGCGTCAGCCTTTTTATCCTCTCGAACAACAAGGGTGAGCGTCCGGAGCTGTTTGCCCGCCAG
>CACXBO010000029.1 GCA_902765975.1 Oscillospiraceae bacterium | reverse complement strand
GCTGTGTTCCAAATTCTTTTTTGTTTCCTTCCCAGATTATCACGCTTCTGCCTCCCTATCGTATAAACTGAAATATATAAGTGTCTCCGTATGCTTTACCAGTTTATTATAACACGGGTCGCATAATTTGAATATTATTCTTTATTCAATATATCGTAGCCGCCGAGCTCATAGTAGGCGACGAGGTGATTGACGCAGTAGCCGTAGCTCTTAATACCGTCCTCCTGTCCGTTTGCCTTCAGATAGCCGTCGTAAACCTTCTCTGATACGGCGCTTATCCTGCTCTCGTATTTCTGCCAATACTCTGAGTTATATATCCAGTCAGATAGAAAGCCCCCCTCGAAGCGGCTTCTAAGCTCGCGCCACAGCTCCGGCGATGAAGAGTACAGCGCGTTCATCAGATACAGGGATGCAGCAACGCAGCCGGAATATTTATACGCAGGTATGTCGGACAGGACGGCCGCCGTAACTCCGATAAAGTTTGCCTCCTCCTCGGAGTAGACTCCGCGCTGATGCGCGAGCTCGTGCGCGGCAGTTGCAGGAAGGAAGGCTGCGGGCTCGTTCACGTTCACGTTAGACTCGCCGGTAAACGGAAAATAGACGCCTGTGAAACCCGTCACGCTCATAAGCTCGGAGAATATCATCTGCTTCGGACGCCTTGAGACCGCCTTAAGACTTGGAAACCTCGTCTCGATCTCGTCGTAAAGCGTTCCGCAGGCTGAGAGGTATTCCCCCACGTTCTCTGCGAAAAGTCCGTTTGAGTCACGCTTGACCGTATCGGCAAGCTCCATAGCCTTAGCAGTAAAAAACTCCGCCGCTCTAAACAGCTCGTCTTTTTCAACGCCCTTCACGTGGAAGCTCTCCTTATCGGAAAAGCTCGAGGATCTGTAGTCGATCCCCCAGAGCGAGAGATATCCGGAAAAGATATAGGCGAAAACGAGGAGAACGGCCCCGGCCCTTGAGAAAAACCTCTTTAGCCCGAGGCGCTTTTTTATCGCCAGGCAAACAGTTCTCACGATATGTACTATAAGCCACAGTCCGCCGCAAACGTAAAGAGCCTCCATAACCGAGAACGGAAAAATCGAATTCACGGCTCCGAGGGCGTCTCTCGCCGGGCGTGAAAAGAATCTGACCGCCGTATCCGCCAGGCTTTTAGTCTGCGAAAATATAAAGTACAGCGCGGTAAAAAGCGCCGGTATCGCTGCTAAAACCGCCCATTTTATCCACCTCTTGCTTCGCATACGCTCCACCCCCCGAACATCATAGCATTTCCCAGTATTCTTTGTCCACAGGTATGATTTAGCGGGCAGGTATTACCTGCCCGCCGCAATTTACCATTCTGAAATCACAACTTCCTCAAATACCGCGACGTGTTCCTTAATCCACTGTCCCCAGGTCTTGTAGTACTTGCCGTAGGGGTGTACTCCGTCGCCTGAGTAAACCGGGGAAAGATTGCCCTTTCCGTCGCCGAAGTACTCGTTGCAGTCGATATAAAACACAGTCTCGTTATCCGCGTTCTCAGCTTGACGCTCGTTCAGGGCGCGGAGCCTTGCGTTATTGACTCCGTAGATATTCTTATTTGACCTTGCCTCTGTAACAAGCATATTCGCCATAACGTAGACCACCGCGTCGGGCTGCTGCTGCTTCACCCAGTCCACGAGCTCTTTATACCTGCCCGCAGTCGTGTCGAGCTTTGAAGCGACCTCATTTATTCCAAGCATTATGTAAACCTTGCCGAATTTTGCTTTGCTGAAAAGCTGGGCGAGGGTCACATTCCCGTAGCCCTTTACGCTTGCGGAAACTGAGCGGATACCTGCTGTGCTCAAACTGACCTTGCAGAAGAACTTTGCCTTGCCGAGGTCGCCGTATGCCTCGAGACCGACGCTGCGGCTGTCACCGATGAAGAGAGCATCGTCAAAGTAGCTGTCGTCCGCCTCTTTGAATACGAGCTTTCTCTCTATGATCGGATTCGGGTCGGCTATTGCGTGGGCGCGGCGCTTCGGCTCGACGAGCGGAACGGTCTGAACGACGTCCTCGTCCGCAACTCTGTCCGGTTTCTCGTTTGCCTCGTCTGCGGGATTCGGGGTATTGTCCTCAATGTTCACTATAGGATCAGCCGACGGGACTGGATCTTCGTTTCCCGGAAGCTCGTCTGCCTCCGCGGAGGGAATAATATCCTCCGGGAAACCTATCATACGCATGATGCCGCCCGGTCCCTCGGTGTGCGAGAGGATAATTGAAGCAATGGGGATGCTGATAAGCAGCAGAATTACGAATATAGGGCTCTGTCTTTTTTGTTTCATATCTTTCACCCATCAGAAGTTAAAATACATAAACGGATCGCCGGCGGAGTGATAGAGCGTGTAGATCGAGTACCAGAATATCGCCAGCATGATAACGCTCATCCACGCCTTCTCTCTGTGCTTTCTGAAAAGCTTAGTCGGTATGCCGGTGCAGAAGAAAAGACCGACTCCCATAAGCACATAGGTAAGTGTTCCGAAGGTCGCATAGTCGCCCGCGAATATATTTGCCTCACGGGGAACGACGCCGAAAAGGCGCATAATATAGACCGGAATCTGCGAGATGTCTCCCACTGCAAAAAACAGCCAGCTGAACAGTATAACGACAACAAGGTAGACGTGCGCAATAAACGGGACCTTGTCCAACGCCTTTTTCAGGAAGAGCTTCTCCACCGCTATGAAGAAGAAGAGATACAGACCCCAGACTACAAAGCTCCAGCTTGCTCCGTGCCACAGCCCTGTGAAAAGCCATACGACAAGCAGGTTGAAAACCGTCCTCGCAAGTCCTTTGCGGCTTCCGCCGAGGGGAATGTAGATATAGTCTCTGAACCATGCGCCGAGCGTTATGTGCCAGCGCCTCCAGAACTCGGAAACGCTCTTCGCGGTGTAAGGGTCGTCGAAATTCTCCGGCAAAGAAAAGCCGAGCATCTCGCCTATACCCACTGCCATAAGGGAATAGCCGGCAAAGTCGAAATAGAGCTGCATCGCATAGGCGACCATCGCGAGCCATGCAAGAGGCGTGGATATGCTGTCGAAGCCGATATTGACGGCTCCCGACCATACCGTGCCTATGCGGTCTGCGAGAATGACCTTCATTCCAAGTCCGAGGGTGAAAGTGAGAAAACCCCTGTTCACTCCGGCGAGCGAGGGCTCAGGCGCGCTGTCCCAAGACTTTTTAAGCTCAGGATATCTCGCTATAGGGCCGCTCGTGAGCTTTGGGAACATCAGAATGAATACCGCCATATCGAGTAGGCTCTTCGCTCCCTCTGTCTTTCTCTTATAGACGTCGGCAAGATAAGATACCGACTGGAAGGTATAGAAGCTGATACCGAGGGGGAGAAGCAGATCCGGAGCCGTGAGCTTAAGCCCGGTGACTGACGCAACGTTCGATATTATGAAGCCGAGATACTTGAACACCACGAGCCATGAAAAATTATAAATAACGGCCAGAACAAATACTGCCTTGCGGCCGCGCCTCTCGCCAGATATGAATCTTCCTGCGAGATAGTTGATAACGACGGAGAGCACGAGCAACAGTATGAATTCCGGATGGGACATCGTCCCGTAAAAGTAGAAGCCGAGGCTTGCGATCATCATCCAAAGTCCGCGGAACTGCTTCGGAAGAATGCAGTAGATGACAAGGAAGACCGGCAGGAAAATAAAAATAAAGCTGAGCTGTGAAAAAGCCACTTTTTTCTCCCCACAATTCTCTGTATATAGAAACCGCAAAAAATCAGGGCGGTTAAAATCCGCCCTGATATTTTATCAAATTACGTCGAATTATGCAATATCAAAGAGACGATTTTTAAGCTTTATTCCGTAAAACCGATCTCCATATTGCCTGATACTGTGGAAAGCTCAAGCCGTCTCTCTCCGGTTTCCTTTTCCTTAAGGTTTTTCGTTCCGGAAACGGTCTGGAGCCTGACTGAGTAGTCGTTTACAGAGCCGGCTAGAGTCCCGGAGATATTGCCGGAAACCGTACCGATCTTTGCGCTCTTTGCATCAAAGCCTCTGAGCGTTACGTTTCCGCTCACGGTTTTCACCGTCAGAATCTCAGAAGCTCCCTCGAGACTTATCTTTCCAGAGGTCGTTCCGATGGAAAGCGCTTTGCAGAAGGCAACAATATCCACATTGCCGCTGACTGTTGAAACTTTCAGCTCCTGCAGGATCTTCTCCGGTATCAGCAGCGTCGACGTGCCGTGATTTAAGCTGAAACCGATGCGGAAATCCTTCGTCACGTTCTCCCTGAGCGTCAGAGTGTCCGTACCCATATCGATGCTGTAATCCTTGTATCTTCCTGCCCAATAAGAAAAATGCACAAGTCCGTCGTTTGAAGCGCCGATCTTTACGTCGTCGGAAAGAGCGGACATTTCGATGCTCCTGATGCCATCTGCGCTAAACGTGCGCTCAGTCAGCTCTTCGTTTCCGCCTACGCCAGTGTCGATGACAAAGAAGCCCGCCTCGACGTCAAGTACTGAGAAGTCTCCTTTTGCAGCTATAATACCTCCGATCGCGATCAGAACGCCAAGCGCAAAGAGGACTGCTCCTATAATTGCCAGCTTTTTCATCTCTGCTCCCCCCTTCCGGCGATTGCTGCCTTTAGCTTTTTGAATGCAAGCCCGATTAGCTTTCCCGCGGCCTTAGTCACCCCCGCCAATACCGGAACAAACAGCAGCCCGAGACCGACGGCGGCAAGTCCGACTCCCGCTATGATAAGCCTCGGCGCTATGCCCTCGTACGGAAGGGTAAAGGCTCCGACGACTGCCGCCGCGCCTGAGACGACGAGCGCCAGTACAACGGCTGCAATGGATATAGCCACGCTGAACAGCGCCGCTATAATCGATATGCCCACTGCGAAAGCGGCTAAAGCGAGAGCAAGCCAAAGGGGAGAGCCGGCGGCAGCAAGCGTTATCCACAGTCCTTTGTTTGACGCCCTGTTCTTCGAGTCCTCAACTCTGCCCTTCACAAGGACTGTTAGCGGAAGTGAGTTAGCCGCCTCAGCGGTAATGTCGTCGAGGCTCCCAAGCCCATCTACGGCCTCTTCCTCGCTCATTCCGTCCTCTATTCTGTCGTCGACAGCCTCGGAATAGAAGGCTATCGTCTTCTGCGCCTCCTCGGGTGGAAAGGTCCTCAGCCTGTAGGATAGCTCGTCTAAAAAATCCTTTTTTGTCATTTCACACCTCGCAGAAAACGTCGATATCTCCGGATGCTGTACGTACTCTGATCGCACGCCCCGCAGACTCGTTTCCGTTCGGTGCGCCGACCTTGCCCGTAATCGACTTCGCGCTTACCGAATAATCGCTCTCACATCCGTAGAGCGAAAGGCTTATATCTCCGGAGGTCGACTCAAAGCTTCCAAGCTCAAGAGGCGATTCCATATTGATATCAATATCTCCGGACACTGTGTTGACTATCAGCTTTTTATCAGCGTAAATCTCCTTTCCGGATATCCCTCCGGAGACCGTCTTGAGCTTCATGCTTTCCGCGGCGCAGCGCTTCATTGAAAGATCGCCCGAAACCGTGCTGATCTCCGCCTCGTTGGTCGTAAGATCTAAAACCTCAACGTCGCCGGAGGCAGAGGTGAGAGTGGTTTTTCCGGACGCCACGCCCTTCAGCGAGATATCTCCGCTGCCTGTTCCGGCGAACAGCCCCTGCGCCGCGCCGACCGTTCCGCTTATATCGCCCGAGCCTGTCTTTACGTCGATGAACGGCGCAAAATTGTCCGGGAGCTCGACTTTAATCCTGCTCTCTGTCATTCCTAAGTCTATTGGAAAGCTTATTCCGAGAGCGGCGAAGCCAATGCGCCGCGTCTCTTTCCGTATGATAACGACTCCCTTTTCCTTTCTAACGCTGTAGCTCAGGTTCTTATCCTCGGTAACGCGGAAATGTATCCTCCCGTCCGGCGACTTTGCAAGCTCGACGCTCCCGTTCGTCTCTGTCACGTTGACCGTGTTGACTCCGGCGGGATCGACGACGTAGTTCTTGCGTACCCTCTTTATCTCGGTCTCCCGGTTATCCGCGGTCTCCCCCTTCTCGTCTGCAGCAGACTGGCCTATCACCTCTCGGACGATGTCGTCTATACTACCCAGGGCGGCTACGGCCTCCTCCTCGGTCATCCCGTCCTCTATACGGTCGTCGATAGCCTCGGAGTAGTAGTTTACCGTTCTCTCAGCCTCGTCTGCGGGAGTTTTTCTGAGCCTCTTGCACAGCTCGTCTATAAATTCCTTTTTGTTCATCTCTCTGCCTCCTTGATATAGGCGTATGCCCGCATTATTTCTTCCCATTCCGTCAGAAATTCCTTTATTCTTTCTCTGCCCGTCTCCGTTATCCCGTAATACTTTCTGAGCCTTCCGGAGTGCTCCACTGAATAGACCCTCAAACACCCCATAGCTTCCAGCCTCTTCAGTATCGGGTAGAGCGTCGACTCAGAGAGCGTCAGATACGGCGATATGTCCTTTATTATCTGATAGCCGTATGAGTCGCCGTCGCAAAGCGATCTCAGAACGCAAACGTCCAGCACGCCTCGCCTAAGCTGGCTGTCCATTATCATCCCTCCTTACGCATTATACTATACATCGCGTAGTATATCTTGTCAAGAGGTATCTGCTTTTTTATAGAAAAAGCCCGGGATGATCCCGGGCGGATAAGCGGTATGTTCAGTTCAGAGTCCGAGTTTTTCGCGGAGCCATGCGATCTGGGTATCTACGCTCTCGGGTGTCGGACCTCCGAGGCTCGTTCTCTTGAAGCAGCAGGTATCTATGTCTATTGCGGCGTAGAGATCCTGCTCAAAAAGCTCGGAGCGTTTTTTATACTCCTCGATGCCGAGCTCCTCGAGCGTGAGCCCGTTCTCGGAGCAGTAGGTCACTATCTCGCCGACGAGCTTATACGCGGTCCTGAACGGCATGCCCCGGCAGGTGAGGTAATCCGCGAGGTCGGTCGCGTTTATAAAGCCCCGCTGAGCGGCAAGGCGCATATTGTCTCTGAGTACCCGCATAGTGCTTATCATCGGGGCGAATACGGTGAGGGCAGCCTTGACCGTGTCGAAAGCGTCGAAAACCGCCTCCTTGTCCTCCTGCATATCCTTGTTATATGCGAGGGGAATGCCCTTGAGGGCGGTCAAGAGAGCGATAAGGTCTCCGTAGACCCTGCCCGTTTTTCCGCGGGTAAGCTCAGCCATATCGGGATTCTTCTTCTGCGGCATAATGGACGAACCGGTCGAATACGCATCGGACAGAGAGATAAACCTGAATTCCCAGCTTGACCAGAGTATTATCTCCTCGGAGAAACGGCTCAGGTGCGTCATAATAAGCGAGAGAGCCGAAAGAAGCTCCACTGCGTAATCCCTGTCTGATACTGCGTCGAGGCTGTTTCTCATCGGGGCCGAGAAGCCCAGAAGCTCAGCCTCAAAGCGTCTGTCGGTATCGTAGGTCGTTCCGGCAAGGGCGCAGGCGCCTATCGGGCTCTCGTCCATTCTCCTTAGGGCGTCGTCAAGCCTGCCGGCGTCGCGGGACAGCATCATTGCGTAAGCCATAAGATGATGCCCGAAGGTAACGGGCTGCGCCCGCTGCAGGTGCGTATAACCCGGCATGACCGTCGCTTTTTCCTCGTATGCTTTTTCCATAAGAGCGGTTATCAGATCAAGGACGAGCTTCCGTGTCTCCATCCCCTCGCCTCTCAGGTACAGGCGGAGGTCCTGCGCCACCTGGTCGTTGCGGCTCCTGGCGGTATGCAGCATTTTCCCCGCCTCGCCCTCGCGGGCGGTGAGCTCAGCCTCTACAAAGCTGTGTATATCCTCGCAAGCTGAGTCTATAACAAGCCTTCCCGATTCAATATCCTCCATTATCCCCCAAAGCCCGGACACTATCCTGTCGGCGGCCTCGGCTGGGATCAGCCCCTGCTTCTTCAGCATTTTCGCGTGGGCGACGGATGCGGTTATATCCTCGCGCCACATTCTTTTATCAAAGCTTATCGAGCGGTTATAGCTCTCAGCCGCCGGGTCTATCTCTCCGGACGTCCTTCCTGCCCACAGCTTCGCCATCTTCTTTCCTCCGTTTCAAACAAGCTTCGGGAGCGTGCTGCCGCCGTAAGGCATGATTATAACGCTCGCATTCGCCCCGTGTCTCTCAAGAGCCCTGTCGAAAGCGCGCTGAACGCTGCGCTCCGGCTCCAGGAATATGCTTCTGACAAGCTCCCCGTCCATCTCGGATACGAGGATTATATCCGCTCTTCTTCGGACGAGAGCTATCGCCGCCGCCTTGTGACCGCCGAGCTTAAAGCCGCGGGAAAGCCTCTCGATTATCGCCTCCGGAGACTCCGCCTCCGTCATCCAGCGGGCAAAGGTATCGTTTCCAAGTCCCTCCTCGCATGCGCCGACGAGAATAACGGTGCCTCCGTCCTTTACGGCGTGCTTGGCGTTGTCGAGAGCCTTCTGCGTCTGATACAGATTCAGGTCCTTCGGCGCTCCCGCCTGGCAGGTTACCACGATATCCGCCTGCTCTTTTATCGGAGAAGAAAAGAGCCTGTCCAAAAATCCGACGCCCTCCCGGTGAGCCTTCACCATATCTCCGGCGAAGGCGGCGACTATCTCTTTTCTCTCGTTCAGCACCACGTTCAGGATAAAGTCCGCGCCGAGCATCGCTCCCGCCTCCTCGATATCCTGTCGAAGCGGATTCGTTTCAAGATTTCCCGCGCGGCTCTCCTCCATCACCATGAGGCTGTGGTTCTTCTCTATCGCCGCCGGCGTGGAAACTCCGGGCATTATCGCCTTCGCCCCGCCGGAATAGCCGGCGAAATAGTGGAACTCTATGTTCCCGAGCAGTATGCGCCTGTCTGCCTCCGCCACCGTGCGCGTTATATCGACGGGCGTGCCGCGGCTTGTAAAGCCTATATGTACGCAGTCGTCCACGTCGGAGTCCTCAAGATTTATCTCCGCAAAGGCGCGCTCTCCTGCAAGATGGCGTTTTTCCGCCTCCGTGTGTTTTCTGTGGCTTCCGAGGGCGAAAACGAGAGTTATATCCTCCGGTCTCGCTCCGCCGGCGTACAGCTCGTCCAAAAGAGCGGGCATCACCTTATACGTCGGCATCGGACGGGTTATGTCGCTCGTCACTATGCTGACCTTCTCGCCCGGCCTGACTATATCTCTGAGTCTTTTCGAGCCGATGGGCTCGGAAAGCGCCCTGATTATCTCCCCCTGCTCCGAGGCGGGAGCTTCTGTTTCGTTCGGAGTAAGCACTCCGATGATATTTTTATCCGGAACGGTGAGCTTTTGCTTTCCGCTTCCGTAGCCTAATAGAAATTCCATATTATTCACTGCCTAACCTGTTTATAATAGTCCAGAGTCCGAAAGCCCGTTCCGAGCTGCGTTATCAGATACGCCTCCGATATGCGCGCAAGCTCAGAAAGCGCCTTTTCTCCGAGGGTGAAGGAATAAAGCTTCTTTGCCTCCGCGCTCACGATATATCGCATCGCGGCAAGTGCAGGCGGAGACACTGAAAGCCGCTCTCCTATGCTGCCGGATGCGCATTCGCGGCAGAGCAGAACGCCTCCCGTGAGATCGAAGAGCGGGCTTTCCGCCTCCTCCTTCCCGCACGCCGCGCAGCCGTAAAGCGAAGGCTCAAACCCCGCAAGGCAAGAAATCCTCAGCTCGAAGGCCGCCTTTATCAGCTCCGGCGCAGCCTTGCCGGATGATAGAGCGTAGAGAGCGTTGAGTCCCAGAGAGAGTATCTCGGGGTTTGGTATATCCTCGTCGGACACGTTTTCCAAAAGCTCTGCAAAGTAGACTCCGAGGCTGAGAAGCTCAAGCTCTTCCCTGAGTCCGGCGAAGAGCTCTATGGGATGCGACTCGGTCAAAGTGTATCTGCCTCTGTCGTGAAACAAAGTCAGCTCGGAGTAGCAGAGAAGCTGCGCAGCGCCGGCATTCTTCGACCCCTTGCGCTTAGCGCCCTTCGCGTTCACCGTTATTTTGCCCTCTGTATCGGTCAGCACGGTGAGTATCCTGCTCGACTCCCTGTAGGGCGATTCGCGCAGAACGAGGCCCTTCGTCTTTATGTACATGGGTTCCTCCGAAAATGCGGGAGAAAGGGTCCTCCCGCTCTTCTTTATGATGAGAGCAATCTGTACGCTATATAGAAAAGTACGTTTCCCGTTTTCGTAAACAGGAGCCAGAGCTCTTTCGCCTTCATTATCATCACCGCCTTTAGCTTTTCCTTGGAGGCGGACGATTATTGAAGGTTTATTCTTCCGTAAAGCCGAAGCTTCTGAGATTCGCGCCTGAATCGCGCCAGTTTTCCTTGACCTTCACCCAGGTCTGGAGAAAAACCTTTGCGCCGAGCATCTTCTCCATATCTGCTCTCGCGGCCTCGCCTATTTTCTTCAGCATCTCGCCGTTTTTGCCGATAATGATACCCTTGTGGCTCTGCTTTTCGCAGTATATCGTGGCGTCGACCTCGTCCACCCCGTCGTCTCTCTCTTTGAACGAGGTTATCTCAACGTTTACGCCGTGCGGCACCTCGCTTTCGAGCGCAATCAGCATTTTTTCTCTGATCAGCTCTGCGCATATCTGACGTTCCGTCTGATCTGTCATCATATCGTCCGGGAAAAGCTGAGGGCCTTCTGCCGCGAATTTGCAAAGCTCGTCGAAAAGTATGTCGATACCCTCGGCTCTTTTCGCCGAGATCGGTACTACGGATGCAAAGTCGTGCTTTTCCGCGTAGGCTGCTATAACGGCGAGAAGCTCCTCCTTCGGGACTGTGTCTATCTTGTTTATTGCAAGGACAGCCGGTATTCCGAGCTCCTTAATTCGCCCTATAAGCAGCTCCTCCTGCCTTCCGACGTTCGCCTTGGGCTCTACTACGAGGCAGGCGGCGTCAACGTCGGCGACAGAGTCGGCGACTACCTTCACCATATACTCACCGAGCTTGTTCCTCGCCCTGTGAAAGCCGGGCGTATCCGCGAAAACGAGCTGAGTATCCCCTCGCTCCGCAACTCCGAATATGCGGTATCTCGTCGTCTGAGGCTTCGGACTGACTATGGATATCTTCTCTCCCACCATCGCGTTCACAAGGGTGGATTTTCCGACGTTCGGCCTGCCGATAACGGCTATCATCGCTGTTTTGCTTATCATATCTCTTACCTCTTAACGTTGAGTATATCCATTATTGCGTCCTCCCGCGAGCGCATCTGCTCCTTCATCGGTCCCTCGTCGACGTGGTCGTAGCCAAGAAGGTGGAGCGTGGAGTGGACGGCGAGATAGCTGACCTCGCGCTTATACCCGTGGCCGTATTCCTCGCCCTGCGCCTCGCAGCGGGGTATGCTGATCACCATATCGCCCAGTAAAACGGCTCCGGTCCCGTAGTCCGTTTCGCATCTCTCCGGATCGAAGGAGCCGGGCTCAAGCTCGTTCAGCGGAAAGGAGAGCACGTCCGTCGCCCTGTCTATCCCTCGCTCAGAGAGGTTTATTTCGTGTATCGTCTCGTCGTCCGTAAGCGTAACGTCAACAAAGCAGGGCACGCGGACGCCCTCTGCGCAGAGCGCTGTTTTTACCGCTTTTTTGACGAGGGCAGCGGTCTCAGGCCTGCCGAGGCCGCGTCTCGTTCTCGTTATCTCTATATAATCAGATGCCATAGACGTCCTTCATCTTTCCCTCAAGGTAATCGAGATAGTATTTCGGATCGAAGGGCGCCTCCATCGCGTTTTCCAGTATCCACTCCGGCTTTCTGGAAGAAGCGTATTTCCAGATACGCTCTCCGAGCCAGTCTCTTATCGGAGCAAGGTCTCCGGAGGCGACGGTCTTTTCAAAATCAAGGCTCTCGCGCATTTTGGCAAGGAACTGTGCGCCGTAGGCAGAGCCGAGAGCGTAAGACGGGAAATAGCCGATGCCCGCTCCCGCCCAGTGGGAGTCCTGAAGGATGCCGTGCTTATCGTCCGGAACGGTCACGCCGAGATATTCCTTGTAAAGAGCGTTCCACATCTCGGGAAGCTCCTTCATATTGACGGCGCCGTTTATCATCTGCCGCTCCATATCATAGCGCACCATAACGTGGAGCGCGTAGGTAAGCTCGTCCGCTTCGGTGCGGATAAGACTTGGCTCTGCTCTGTTCGCAGCTCTGTACAGCTCCTCGACGGAGTATTTGCCCAGCTCCGGGCAGAGCCTTGCCGCATCCGGATAAATGAGACCGATAAACTCGCGGCTGCGACCTATGACGTTTTCAAAAAAGCGCGACTGGCTCTCGTGTATGCCCATCGTAACTCCGCCGGAGAGTCCGGTATAGCTGAACTTCGGGTCGCAGCCGAGCTCGTAGAGCGCGTGACCTCCCTCGTGTATGACGGAGTACATCGAGCTTAAAAAAGCCCTCTCATGGTAATGCGTCGTAATGCGCACGTCGTTTCTTGAGAAATCGGTGGTGAACGGATGCTCCGTCTCGCCGATGGCGCAGCGGTCGCGGGGGATTCCTATCTTCGCCATTAGGATATCGGAGAACTCCCTCTGCTTTTCTACCGGGAAGAGGACCTTCGCGCAGGAGTCGTCCGGCTGGCCGGCGGCCTCTACTCTTTTAACGAGCGGCACTATGCGTTCTCTGAGCTTTGCGAAAAACTCGTCGCACTTTGCCATAGTAAGCCCTTCCTCGTATTTATCGAGGCAGTAGTCGTAAGGGCTCTTATCCGGAGCGACCTTCTCGGCAAAGAGCTTCGTAAAGTCGATGACCCTCTTCAGAACAGGCTCGAACATGGCGTAATCCGACTTTTCCTTAGCCTCGTGCCAAACCGCGTCCGCCTCGTTCATAAGCTCCGTATACTCGATATACGTCTCTACGGGTACGGCGCGAAGCTCCTTGAGCCCCTTCTCTCTCAGCTCGACTCTTCTGAGCGTATCCGCGTCAAGCTCATCGGAGTGCTCTCGGAGGAAGTCCAGAAGCGCGACTGCCTCCCTGTCGGTCGATATCTTATATGCCTCGCCCGCAAGTATTCCGAGAGTCTTGCCTCGCGGCTCGGCAGATCTTTTCGGCGCGCCGGTCGCCCCGTCGTAGTAGAGTATGCCCATTGCGTGATTGTATGCAAATTCCCTTAGCTCAAGCTCGTTTAGCTTTTCTATTGCCTCTCTTACGTCCATATTATGCCTCTCCTTTATTTCTTCCTGTGCATATCGAATTTCTGCCGCGATTCTTCTTTCGCGTGCTCATATTTATCGTAAGCCTCGACTATCCGCTGGACAAGGACGTGGCGGACGACATCGGAGCCGGTAAGGCGCATGATCGCTATGTCCTCAACTCCGTCGAGAACTCTGACAGCCTCCTTGAGACCGCTCACCTTATCGGGCGGCAGGTCTATCTGCGTCGTATCTCCGGTTATGACTATCTTCGAGCCGAATCCGAGCCTTGTAAGGAACATCTTCATCTGCTCGCGGGACGTGTTCTGCGCCTCGTCGAGGATTATGAAGCTGTCGTCGAGCGTGCGGCCGCGCATATAGGC
>CACXBO010000028.1 GCA_902765975.1 Oscillospiraceae bacterium | reverse complement strand
CGGGCCGTGGACCTCCCGGGCGGGACGGTCACTGCTTAAGCAGCGACAGGAGCAACGTAATCGTTGTTCTTTAATTTATAATTGCCCTTTTTAGAGATGCAGGGCGCATCTGCCCGCTATTCATACTTCCGCGTCCCCGTCGAAACCGGTACGCCCCCATATTAGGGACGGAGAGCAGCTCCGCCCCGATAACAGCATTTTTATATCTTCTCAGGCTCCGGATAATCGACGCCGAAAGTCTCGACAGTAACGGACTTCATTATCTGCTTCTGTCTCGGCATATCGCGGTAGTCGGTACGGGTGCCGGCGATTTCATCGACGGTCTCGATGCCCTCAATGACCTTTCCGAAAGCGGCATACTGACCGTCGAGATGCGGGCTGTCCTGATGCACGATGAAGAACTGGCTTCCTGCGGAATCAGGAACTGCTGTGCGAGCCATGGAGATACCGCCGCGAACGTGATTTATGCTGTTCGGGTGACCGTTTGCCGTGAACTCGCCCTTGATGCAGTAGCCGGGACCGCCCGTGCCGTTGCCCTTGGGGTCGCCGCCCTGGATCATAAAGTCCTTGATTACCCTGTGGAATATAAGCCCGTTGTAAAAGCCGGAATTCGCAAGGGAGATGAAGTTCGCAACGCTTATCGGCGCGACTTCGGGGTAGAGCTCGACCTTGATGGTCTTGCCGTTTTCCATTTCAATAGTTGCTACGGGATTTGCCATTTTATTTTTCTCCTTTCCTCGGCGGCTTAACGCCGCGCTGTGAGGTTATCTACGTTCTTACCTGTTGCGCTCCTTTATCGTGCGGTCGATTTCACGCTCGGCGTCGCGCTTTGCAGAGCTCTCTCGCTTGTCGTAAAGCTTTTTGCCTCGGGCGAGCCCGATCTCAAGCTTCACTCGCGAATCCTTCAGATAGCAGGAGAGGGGAACGAGAGTGAGTCCGTCCTGCTGGATACGCGCATGGAGCTTTCTGATCTCTTTTTTGTGCATAAGAAGCCGCTTGGGGCGCATCGGATCACGGTTGAAGATATTGCCCTTTTCGTAGGGCGAGATATGCATCCCATAGCAGAACAGCTCTCCGTCCTTAACGGCGCAGAAACTGTCCTTGAGATTCATATTGCCCATTCGTATGGACTTGACCTCCGTGCCGAAAAGCTCTATGCCTGCCTCGTACCTGTCATCAATGAAGTAATCGTGGAAGGCCTTGCGATTTTCGGCTATTCTTTTTACGCCGGTCGCCTTAGGCATACAGAGCCCTCCTTTCCGGAAGCTTTTACCGCGTAAACTTAATTATACCATATACACGGGCAAAATAAAAGAATTTTTTGTAAATTGACTCAGGTCAGCGCAGAAAAGTCTTTTGTATCACGGAAACCGCATTTCCTCGTATTAGCGCTTTTCCGTGCTCGTTAAGATGTCCGGAGAAAGCAGCCGGGCGGATAAAGGACTTTGCATAATCCAGTATTCCCGAAGGCGGAGGCAGCGGCAGAGCAAGAATGTATTTTCCGCGGTAGTACCAAAGCGATGATGGGAGCGGACTTATTCGGGATACGGCGGAGATAAGCTCATCAACGCTGTCGAATAATAAGAAGCCGCGGTTGCGGTCAGACCGTTCTATGAAAAGGAGAAGGTCTCCGCATGAGGTGTACATCTCAATTTCTGCACCGGCAAGAGAGCAGCCGAGAGCCTCGGACGCGAGAGATAAAGCCTCGTCTGAGCGCAGATCGCAGGGTGAGAATCCACGCTCGACGAGCTCTGTTTTTGTTATGTAAACCGAAACTGCGTGCTCTGAAATGAATTCGATATCCATAAGAGCCTCCGAATTTTTGCTTATTTCATTATAAATCGTGGAGTACGTTAGGCAAAGCGGAGATTTTTGGAACTGTTTCCGAGGTTAATCAGTCTATAATCAATAAAGGGAGAGAGCGGAATAAATGGCAATTATTAAAAAATCAATAAATTTCTGCTTCAGGTATTCCAATTTTGCCGAAATTATATTAAAATAGGGGATAATCCAAATATGATGGTTTCCTATGGCCTGAAGGAGGTTATTCCAATGGAAAAGGAAAATGCTACCCCCGCATATAAAAGAGTGCTTCTAAAGCTGTCCGGCGAAGCTCTCGCGGGAGAAAAGGGCTTCGGTCTTGACTTCGGAGTTATTGAAAGCGTATGCAAGGTCATCAAGGAGTGCGCTGAGATGGGAGTCGAGATAGGTATCGTGATCGGCGGCGGCAATTTCTGGCGCGGCGTTAAAGACGGCGGCGGAAAGATGGAACGCACGAGAGCCGATCATATGGGCATGATGGCGACCGTTATGAACTGCCTTGCGGTTGCAGACGTTCTTGAACAGATGGGCGTTGAGGTCAGAGTTCAGACAGCCGTTCAGATGTCCTCCATTGCCGAGCCATATATAAGGCTGAAAGCCGATAAGCATCTCAAAAAGGGCAGAGTCGTCATCTTCGGCTGCGGAACGGGAAGCCCATACTTCTCTACCGACACGGCTGCAGTTCTTCGCGCAGCTGAGATAAACGCCGACGTCATACTGCTCGCAAAGAATATCGACGGAGTATACTCCGCCGACCCGAGGAAGGATCCCGAGGCAGTCAAGTATGACTTCATCTCATACGACGACGTGCTTGCGCGCCATCTTGCCGTTATGGACACGACAGCGACGAGCCTTTCCATGGATAATAAGATACCCGTTCTTCTCTTTGCTCTTAAGGACCCCGAAAATATAAGGAGGGCGATCATGGGCGAGAAGATAGGCACGGTAGTAAAATAATCAATAAAACGATAAATAATAAAAGGAGGATAAATGAATGTATACTGACGACGCGACCTATTCCGAATTTATTGAGAAGATGAACAAAACGCTTTCAAGCCTCAATAGCCAGTTCGCCACCGTTCGCGCAGGAAGGGCGAATCCCGCAGTCCTCGACCAGATCAGAGTCGACTACTGGGGCACTCCGACCCCGATAAACCAGGTCGCAACGGTAAGCTCTCCCGACCCGAGAACACTGCTTATCCAGCCTTGGGATAAGTCCACGCTCAAGCCGATAGAGAAGGCTATTCTTGCCTCCGACCTCGGCATCAATCCTCAGAATGACGGAACGAACATCCGTCTTAACTTCCCTCAGCTTACCGAGGAACGCCGCGTGGAGCTTATAAAGCAGATCAAGAAATACACCGAGGCGTCGAAGACCGCGGTACGCAACGTAAGACGCGACGCGATGGAGAAATTCAAGAAGCAGCAGAAGGCGAGCGTTATCACAGAGGACGACCTCAAGGAAGTTGAGAAGGATCTCCAGAAGATGACCGACGATTATACAAAGAAAATAGACGAGGCGACCGAGAAAAAGGAGAAGGAGCTCTCCGCAATCTGATGGAAACCGATACTAAAAAGCCGGGGCGGCAAAACCTGCCCCGGCACGTTGCGATTATAATGGACGGCAACGGGCGCTGGGCAAAAAAGCGCGGGCTGATACGTTCGGCGGGTCACGCAGCCGGCGCTGAGACCTTCCGAAGAATGACTTATTATCTCTCAGACCTCGGCGTTGAGTTTTTCACTGTCTATGCATTCTCAACGGAGAACTGGAAGCGCAGCGAGAAAGAGGTCAGCGCGATAATGGCTCTTCTCAAAAAATTTCTGCTTGAGGCTATAGACCTCATGGAGAAGAAGGGCATCAGGCTCAGAGTCCTCGGAGATACCTCGAGGCTCAGTCCGGAGCTTCGCGCTCTTATAAAGCGCACAGACGAGATATCAACACGGATAAAGAGCGGACTCGTTGCCAACCTCTGCATAAACTACGGAGGCCGCGACGAGATAATCCACGCTATAAAGGCGTGGGCTTCAGACCCGGAGAAGAAAGAGCTCACTGAAGCGAGCTTTGAGAAATACCTCTACACCGCCGGGATGCCGGACCCCGACCTCATTATCAGACCGAGCGGGGAATACAGGCTTTCCAATTTTCTCATCTGGCAGTGCGCTTACTCGGAGTTCTATTTCACCGATACGCTCTGGCCGGACTTTAGCGAGGCGGAGATGGATAAGGCGTTCGATGCATATGCGGCGAGAGACCGCCGCTTCGGCAACGCCAAATAGAAAAAAGACAGAGAGAAAGAGGACGGATTATCATGCTGTTAACAAGGGTGATCGTGGCGGTTTTTCTGATAGGCATACTTTTAGCCGCGGCTCTGTGGCTTCCGGGCGCAGTTCTTGCCGGACTTGCCGCCGTGCTTTCGGCAGTTGCGTCCTATGAGCTTTTGAAGGCTGAGAAGGTGCAAAACAGGCGCATTTTCGTCTATTGCGCTTTGACGGCGGCGGCGATACCCGTCGGGGTGTTCTTTAAGCTTACGAGTCCCGTATGCGAGATTTGCCTCATCGCCCTTTCCGTGCTACTCTTTATCGAGGCGATATTCAGCTATGGAAGAGAGCGGGAGCTGAGCTTTTCGGCAGTAACGGCGTCGATCTTCGCTGGCCTTGTGATACCGTTCTGCTTCTCATCGCTTGTTAGTATGAAGCTTATTGATAACAGAGGGCTTCTTGTTATTCTGTGCTTTGTGATAACCGCAGTGAGCGATACGGGCGGCTATTTCGGAGGAATGCTCTTCGGAAAGCACAGAGGCGTCGTTAAGGCAAGCCCCAACAAGTCCGTTGAGGGCTTTATCGGAAGCTTCGTAATGGGCGTTGCGGGAATACTTATTTTCGGGCTCATATTGGACAAGGCGCTCGGCATAAAGGTTAATTATCTTCTGCTCGCGCTTTACGGCGCGCTCGGAAATGTGACGACTCAGGTGGGCGACCTCGCCTTCTCGGTAATAAAGCGTCAGGCAGGAATAAAGGACTACGGCAAGCTGCTGCCCGGTCACGGCGGAGTGCTCGACAGGCTGGACAGCATAATGTTTACAGCTCCGCTGATACTTTTGCTGACAACTTACTTCCCCGCATTTTAAGGAGCAGAGATGAGAAAGAATTTGACCGTGCTCGGCTCAACCGGTTCTATAGGAACGCAAACGCTTGACGTTGCGGAAAGGCTTGGACTCAAGGTGACTGCTCTGACAGCCGGCAGAAATTATAAGCTTTTGGAGGAGCAGGCGAGGCGCTTTCGCCCCGCGGTCGTCGCGCTGGCGGACGAGACGTCAGCAAAAGAGCTAAGGCTGCGCCTTTCCGATATCGGCACAAAGGTGCTCTCCGGCGAGGAGGGAGTTATAGAGGCGGCGAGAGAAGAGACCGATACCGTAGTCTCGGCCATCGTCGGCATTTCGGGGCTTCGCCCGACCATGGCTGCGATAGAAGAGGGAGGACGCAGGATAGCTCTTGCGAATAAAGAAACTCTCGTATGCGCCGGACATCTCTTTACCGAGGCTATAAGGAATAACGGCTGCGAGCTAATCCCGGTGGATTCCGAACACTCCGCCATATTCCAAAGCCTGATGGCGGGAAAACACGGCGAGGTCAAGAGAATACTGCTTACAGCCTCCGGCGGGCCGTTCAGAAAAACACCGAAAGAGGAACTGAGATACGTAACAAAGGAGAAAGCGCTCAAACACCCAAATTGGACTATGGGCGCGAAGATCACCATAGATTCTGCAACGATGATGAACAAGGGGCTTGAGATCATCGAGGCAATGCACCTCTTTTCCGTGCCTGCAGAGAAGATACAGGTCGTAGTACACCCCGAGAGCATAGTCCACTCAGCCGTTGAGTTCTGCGATAACGCTGTTATCGCCCAGCTTGGAACTCCGGATATGCGGATACCTATCCAGCTTTCCCTGACTTACCCGGACAGGACTTATAACCCTGCCAGCGAGCTTGACCTTTTCAAGGTAGGAACGCTGACGTTTGAGAGACCAGATCCGGAGAAATTCAAATGCCTCGGTATAGCGGAGAGAGTCGCAGGCAGGTCCGATGCTGCACCGACTGTTATGAACGCGGCGAATGAAGCGGCGGTCGCGCTTTTCCTTGAGGATAAGATCGGATTTGCGGACATTGCGGAGACAGTTGAGCTTGCTGTAAGCGAACTCGGGGAAAAAACTGCGGGAAGCGTCGCCGAGGTGCTTGAGCGTGATCGCGAGACCCGCGAATTATTAAGTAAAAGGATATGATCTATTGTATATTGCAGTTGCAATCATAGCATTCGGGATACTGATAGCGGACCACGAGTTAGGCCACTTTATCGCAGCCAAGCTCTGCGGAGTAAAGGTTAACGAGTTTGCCATAGGCATGGGTCCGGCACTACTGAAGAAACAGGGAAAAGAGACGCTCTACGCTCTGAGGCTGCTGCCTCTCGGCGGATACTGCTCGATGGAGGGCGAGGATGAGAAGAGCGAGGACAGTCGCGCTTTTACGAGCCAGCACTGGTTTAAGAGACTTATTATCCTCGTCGCCGGCGCCGCGAATAACTTTATTCTCGGCTTTCTTATCCTCTGCGTCATCTATTTCGGAGCCACGGGCTTTTACGGAACGACTGTTACAGAACTCGTTGACGGCTATAAATACTCGGATACCGGACTTTTAATAGGCGATGAGATATACTCAATCGACGGTCACAGAACGTATTACTACCAGGATATAACAACATATCTTCAGAGAACGGGCGACGAGGCGGATATAGTCGTAATAAGAGAAGGCGTTAAAACGCCGCTAACTATAAAAAAAGACCATTACGTTACTGAAGGCGAGGATTCGTATATCTTCGGGATAACCGGGAGGAATATCATAAAGGGCAGCTTCGGAGAGAGCATAAAGTTCTCCTGGTACAGCGCCTGCAACTTTGTGCGCCTCGTCTGGATGAGCCTCGGAGATCTGATAGCCGGAAGAGCGAAGGTTTCGGAAATGTCAGGCGTCGTCGGAATAATCTCCGTTATTAACGACGTCGGGCAAGAGGCGAAAACGGCAGCGATAGCTTTTGAGAACATAGCCTATTTAGTATCGTTCATAGCCGTTAATCTTGCGGTGATGAACCTGCTTCCGATACCTGCGCTGGACGGAGGGAGGATATTCTTCCTGCTGATAACGACGTTCATTGAGAAAGTATTCAAAAAGAAGCTCAATCCCAAATACGAGAGATATATCCACGCGGCGGGAATGGTGCTTCTGCTTGGACTCATGGCGTTAGTGCTTGTAAACGATGTTTTAAAAATAGTGAGATAGTTATGGAAAAGAAAACGAGAAAGATAGTCGCCGGAGGTCTTGAAATAGGCGGCGGAGCGCCGGTCAGCGTTCAGACGATGTGCAACACGGACACGCGCGACGCGGAGAAGACCGCCGAACAGATAAAAGCCGCAGCGGCTGCGGGCTGCGATATCGTTCGTGTCGCCGTTCCGGATATGGAGGCGGCGAAGACGATATCCGAGATCAAAAAGAGAATAAACGTTCCGCTTGTGGCGGATATCCATTTCGATTACCGCCTTGCCCTTGAGGCGCTTGCGGGCGGAGTCGATAAGATAAGGATAAATCCGGGCAACATCGGCTCTGAGGACAGAGTCCGCGCTGTCGCGCGAGCCTGCGAGGAGCGGAGAGTTCCGATCAGGATAGGAGTCAATTCCGGCTCGGTTGAGAAGGCTATTCTCGCCAAGTTCGGAGGTCCGACTCCGGAGGCGCTGGTGGAGAGCGCCCTCGGCCACGCGAGGATACTTGAAAACGTCGGCTTCGGGGACGTATGTATCTCCGTAAAAAGCTCTGACGTTCCTACTACCGTCAGGGCATACAGGCTTTTGAGCGCAAGCTGCGATTATCCGCTGCATCTCGGAGTGACTGAGGCGGGGACCGAGTATCTCGGCGCTATCAACTCAGCCGTTGGGATCGGCACTCTGCTTATGGAGGGCATAGGCGACACGATCCGCGTATCGCTCACGGCAGACCCGCTTCGCGAGGTGCCTGCCGGACTTGCCATTCTTCGCGCCGCCGGCAGGAGGAAAGGCGGAGTAAAATTCGTATCCTGTCCGACCTGCGGCAGAACGCAGATAGACCTTATTTCACTGGCAAACGAGGTACAGAAGAGGCTTGAGGGCATAACAAAGGATATAACCGTCGCCGTTATGGGCTGCGTTGTCAACGGGCCCGGAGAGGCAAGAGAGGCGGATTACGGCATAGCCGGAGGCAAGGGCGAGGGCCTCATATTCAAGAAGGGTGAAATAATAAAAAAAGCGCCTTTTGAAACGCTTGCCGACGAGCTCATAGAGCTCATCGAGAGAGACTGAAGAGACTGAACAGTATATTGGAGATAGAAAATGCCATCGGAAAACGCAGTACCGTTTCTCGAAATGTTCCCCTCTTGCGGGCGGGACGGGCTCTCTGATCATCTGAAGGGCTGCGAGATAATAGACTGTACGGTAGATAAAAACTCAAGAGAGATAAATATGCGGGCACGTTTTTCCTCATTCGTGCCGCCGGTCTACATATCGGAGGCCGAGCGCATCATAATAGGAGAGTATGCTCTCCGCTCCTGCCATATTTCGCCCATTTTTCCCGAGAGCACGGATACGGGAAAAAACGAGAAAAAGAAGAAGGACGCGGGCGAAAAGCCTATTTTCGGGAAACTGCCGAAGGGTAAGATAACGCCCATGTCGGAGCTGACGATAGACTCGGGAAAGGTGATAGTTCAGGGCAGTATTTTTGCGGATAATTCCCGAGATATAGTAAAATCGGGCGCATACGTTCTCAGTATCGACGTGACTGACGGAACGGACTCGGTAAGAGTGAACCAGTTCATAAAGGATGAAGAGACGAAAGCCGCTGTCAAAAAGCTCGGCGTCGGTATGAACGTGACCGTTTACGGCACGATGACAATGAACCGCTTTGACGGAGAGGTGCTCGAGCCGAGAGCGATAGCGACAGCTCCCGCGAAGAAGCCGAGAACTGACGACAGTCCGGAAAAGCGCGTCGAGCTTCATCTGCACACACGTTATTCAACTATGGACGCTCTTACCGACCCGAAGGCGGTAATAAACAGGGCGATAGCATGGGGACATCCCGCAATAGCCATAACGGACCACGGAGTTTGTCAGGCGTTCCCGGACGCAATGAAAGCTGCGGGCGACAGAATCAAGGTCATATACGGAGTTGAGGGCTACTATATAAACGACGTGGACGACAGAGTAGCGGTCTCCGGAACGGCGGATATGGAGCTTCCGGGTACCTTTGTCGCATTTGATATTGAGACCACGGGTCTTAATTCACAGACAGAGCGGATAATTGAAATCGGAGCCGTTCTTTTCAAGGACGGCAGAAATATTGACAGGTTCCAGACCTTTGTCGATCCGGAAAAGCATATACCGCTCGAGATAACGAGGCTTACCGGTATAACGGACGAGATGGTTGAGGGAGCGCCGGATGAAAAAACTGCCATAAAAGACTT
>CACXBO010000027.1 GCA_902765975.1 Oscillospiraceae bacterium | reverse complement strand
TTCTTTTATAATATTTCAATTATTCTATAATATCAATTATTATTCAGTGATCATAGTACTTTAGTGTCTCATTGCTTGATATTATGTGTTGTTTGCCGCTTTTCTTTGACATTTTTCGCATATGAGCGTATAATATCTGCGAAAAAGGTAATCTTGGGAGAATGGTCTATGGAAACAGCTTATCCGACGATGCGCACCTGCGCCTTCACCGGGCACAGGCCAGAAAAGCTGCCATGGGGCGACAACGAAAACGACCCGGGCTGTATGGCTCTGAAAAGGAGGATACTGTCCGTCCTGCGTGAGTTATACGCCCGCGGGATAAGGCATTTCATCTCCGGAATGGCGCGAGGCAGCGATTTCTACTTCTGTGAGCTTGTTTTAAAGCTTCGCGACTTATATCCGGATATTTTCGTTGAGGCGGCGGTTCCGTTCCGCGAGCAGTCGCACTCGTGGAGCGTTAAGGACCGAAGCTTATACGATTACCTTATTTCCCGCTGCGACAAGGTCACCGTCGTGCAGGAGGAGTACACAAAGGGCTGTATGCAAAAGCGAAACAAGTATATGATCGACCGCTCCTCAGTTCTTCTCGCCGTTCTCTCGGACTCTGAGGGCGGCACAAAACACACTGTTGATTACGCAATACGTCAGGGTATCGAGGTCTATATCTTCGACCCGCGCTCCGACGTTTACGTTAACATACCGATGAGGTTCGATCTATTGTAACGACCTCATTTACGGAGGAATAGTATGAACGAAAACGCTGTATCACGCAAAAAGGGCTGGCGGCTCGCCGCCGTCCTCTTCGTTTTTTTTGCGGTACTTGCCGCCTTCGCCTGGCTGACATGGTTCTGGCAGGCGCGGCACTGGGACAATATTAAGCTTATCGAAATTATCACTATGCTCAAAATCTCCGTTGAAGGCACAAGCGAGATTATAATGCGTAACTTCCGGATGACTGTGTTGCTGCCGTCCGCCGTTCTCGCCGCCGTCCTTTCTCTGCTCCTGATATGCCTGCGCAGGTGGAAGGGCGTCAGGCTCTTTTCTCGTATCGGCGCAATTCTTTGCGCTCTCGCGCTCATAGCAGCAGGAGTATTCGCCGCCGTCCGTCTCGATCTTCCTGGCTATCTCTCCAGCAGCACAACGGATTCTGAGTTTATCGAGGAGCACTACGTTGATCCGAACAGAGTTGAAATCACCTTTCCGGAGAATAAGCGAAACCTAATTTACATATGGCTTGAATCCGTGGAATCCACATATACCGATCCTGCTCACGGAGGCGCCTTTGAAAAGGACGTTATACCGGAGCTCACCGCCATAGCAGAGGAAAACCCGACCTTCACCGGCCCGGAGGGCGGAGTGAACGGCGGAGTTTCCACGCTCGGCACCACCTGGACGATGGGCGCCCTGTTCGCTCAGACATGCGGACTGCCGCTAAAAATACCCATAACGAACAACTCAATGAGCTTTCAGGACACGTTTTTCCCGGGCGTTACCACGCTTGGAGACATACTCGCCGCGGAGGGCTATCAGCAGGGCTTTCTAATCGGCTCAAAGGGTGAGTTCGGCGGGCGAAAGATCTATTTCACGGAGCACGGAGGCTATACGGTCTGGGATCACCCTTACAGCCAGGAGGTCGGAGAAATACCTGAGGACTATAAGGTCTGGTGGGGATATGAGGATCAGAAGCTGTTCACCTTTGCGAAAAAGCACATAACCGATATGGCGGCGACGGGTGAGCCCTTCAACTTCTCTATGCTGACCGTGGATACCCACTTCCCAGACGGATACGTGTGCCCGCTCTGCGATGAAAACTACGAGGGCAGTCAGTATTCTATGGTAATGTCCTGCTCATCTAAGCAGGTTTCCGAATTCATCGGCTGGATAAAGGCTCAACCCTTTTATGATAATACCACTGTCGTTCTCACGGGCGATCATATAACGATGAACGTCGATTACTGCGCCGATATCGACCCCGATTACCAGCGCAAAACCTACACTGTGATTCTGAACCCCGACCCCTCTGCAAAAGAGACAGGCTACCGCCGCTCTTACGCGACGATGGATCTGTTCCCGACCACTCTCGCAGCTCTCGGAGCAAGGATAGAGGGTGACCGTCTCGGTCTCGGCACCAACCTGTATTCTGAAAAGCAGACCTACGTCGAGACCTTCGGCGCGGCGGAGCTTGACCGGCTTCTCGGACTTCACTCCGATTTTATGGACAGGTTATCCGGAATTGACGGCGTTATTTACGAGCTATCCGAGGCGTTCAGCGATATAGACCTGGAGATGAAGGCCGAATTCACGGATGAGACCGCAACCTTCACGGTATACAATCTCGATCAGTATGCCGACAAATTCGAGCGCGTAGAAATATTCGCCGAGATTATGCGCGAAAACACGCGAACGACCCTGCGTCAGCGCAGAACAACTCAGAATGAGGACGGGAGCTACTCCGCCACCTTCAAGATCGCAGATTTCAAGGATCACGATGAATTTCTCGTGAACGTCTATGTTCTCACCTCAGCGGGTCGAATTAAGGTCAGCGTCAGCTACGAATGCGTTTTCTCCGAGAAAAAGCTCACAGACCCGAGAACGGACACAGGAGTTACGCGCGCCGCGTCTCCGCTTGCTTGAAAACACGCATCGGGATCGGATAAGCCTGCTACCGGAAAAACAAAATCAAAGCCGCCAAGATGGCGGCTTTGATTTTGTTTTTCATAGAAAGTATCTCATTTGCATATAATTATACCGAACCTGGAAGTATCATCGCTCCATTAAACTGCAGAATAGCGCTCGCGCTAGCGACGCAAAAAGTTCGTTCTTTGAGATCGAAATGTATTAATAAGCTGAGTTGTCCGTGCCGTCAATGTTGCATCCAGTCAGGTCTGATTTGACTTTAAATATAACACATTAAATTAATATTATATATATTGATTTTTTTCTCACTGTATTGTATTATCTTTATGGATGTGATGCTTATGGGCAATTTGAGTCACACTTTTTCCGCGTACTTTAAAAGGGTCGCCACGCCTGCAATAGTTCTTGCCGTTCTGAGCGAACGTCCTATGTACGGCTACGAGATCGTTTCGGAGATAGCGAAGCGAAGCGGCGGTAAATACACCGTTTCCATTATGTATCCCATTCTTAACGGGCTTCACAAGGAGGGATATATTGCGGAGGGCGAAACAGTAATAATTGAAGGCCGAGCCAGAAAATATTACTGCATCACTCCGGAGGGTACGAGGTATCTTCAAACGGTGCGGCGCGAGTTCAAGGAGCTCTCCGATATCTTCTTCTCTTTCACGGGAGGTGATGTATGAGCTCTGTAAATAAATATCTGCGCAGCGTCAGGCGGCATCTCCTTTGCAGCGCAACCGACAAAAGCTCGCTCATTTCGGCCTTGCGAATGGACATATCGGATCAGTTTGCCGACGAGAAGGTTGGCTACGATACGCTCGTTCGTACATTCGGCGAACCGGCTGAGACGGCGGAAGCTTTAATGCTCGGAATGACCGAGGTCAGCCGCAGGCGATATAATCGTGCCGCGATTTTTATCGTCGTCGGTTCTCTCGCCTTGATTCTGGCATTCTGCCTGGTTCTAAAAGCATTTACCTCGTGTTTTGCGCCGAACACTCAACCAACCGAGGACTATAATTCTACATATATAGAGGATGGAACTAACTATGGAAGGCGCGGACAGGTATATAAGGGCGGTTAAGCAAAATCTTGAGTGCCCTGCAAAATACAAAAAGGCCCTCATTTCCGGTCTTCGTGAGGAAATCGACGCCCGCTTCTGCGACGATCGTTTGAGCTACACCGAAATAGTTGCTGCCATTGGCGAGCCCGCGGATGCGGCCCGGGAGCTTATGAGCTCAGTTCCCGAAACAGAAATAGCGCGATATAAAAAGCGGTGGCTCAGGGCGGCGATCATCGCAGGAGTCGTTTTGCTCATCGCGGCGCTTATATTTGCTGCAGAAATAATCGTTGGAATAATCAAGTCAAGAACTATGGAATGGGAAATATACATTTCCGATCCATACTAAGTATTACTGGAGGACGAAGAAAAATGAAAAAGCTTATATTGGTAATACTTGCGCTCTCAATTATCGTTTCCGTGGCCCCTTTCCGGGCGAGTGCGGACTCTGTTCATTCGGGCGACACGCAAATCAAAACAATCGAACTTGAAGACGGTGCGACGATTGAAATCATAACTGAAACGGTAAAGATTTCCAGGTCAAGCATAATCAGCCATGTAGACTACATATACTCTGAAAGCGGTACCGCAAAATGGAAAGCTAGTCTTATCGGATATTTTACCTATAACGGAACAACAGCCGTCTGCACCTCATCGAGCCTGAGCTTCACGATCTATGACAGCGCCTGGTCGGTTTCGTCCAGCAACGCGACTAAGAGCGGAGCGACGGCGATAGGTACCTTCACTATGGCGAAAAAGATACTCGGGATTACAGTCAGCACAGTGAGCGACAGCTTGACCCTCACCTGTGACCCCAACGGAAATATTACTTGAAGCAGAGGATAGGCGCTCGATTTAGTTAAGCCTGCGTCCGGAAAAACGAAAAAGCTTTCCAAACACGGAAAGCTTTTTTCTTATAACTCCACAAGCTCGAGCTTGCCGCCCTTTATAACGGCGCGCTCACGGTAGCCGGCTTCTCTTGCAAGCTCTTCTGCAAGGCTGAACCCGCAGGTGAGCTTTTCTCTGTCGTGGCAGTCGGAGTTGATCATTATGGGAAGCTTGCGCTCATGAAGCGCACGCAGAACGGCGAGAGAGGGATATGGCGCTGTTCTGTAGCCTCTCGCCATAGCTCCCGTGTTTATCTCGAAAACCGGACGCGAGGGAGCGAGAGCCTCGATTGCGGACATATATGCTCTGCGGTATCGCGGCTCGCCGTCGTCGAAGAACAGTCCGCGCTCGTTATTCTTCGTGATGAGGTCGAAGTGAGCTATGATATCACAGTTCGTTTTCCGCTTCACGTCGGCAACAGAGGCATAGTAATCCTCGGCGAGGGTGTATCTGTCTCCGCCGTAATTTCGCTCGACCGCTGAGACGAGCTCGGCGAGCGAATTGTCCACTACGCAGTATTCGCCGTTCTTATAGAGGATATGGACGGCGCCTATGACATAATCATAGCCCTCGCGTACCTGGTGTGAGAGGTAATCCTGCTCTATGCCGAGGTATATCTCAAGCTGGGCGGCGTATTTTTCCTTGAGTCGGTTTATCTCCGACATATATGCGCTTTCCTTCGCCTCATCCATACCGAAGCCGTCGAAATCGTTGTAGCTGTGGCCGGAGAAGCCGAGAGCCGAAAAGCCGAGGTCAATGGCCTTTAATACCATCGACTCCGGCTCGTCCTTTCCGTCGCAGAAAACGCTGTGGGTATGATAGTTACTTGATATCACTTCGCATCTTCTCCTGCTTTACCTTGTGGTCAATAACGTGGCGGCTCTTGAGCTCGGCTAAAATGTCGTCCGTCGTTATGCCCATCTCCACCATCATCACCATAACGTGATAGCAGAGGTCCGCGATCTCGTAAACCGTCTCAGCCTTATCCTCGTCCTTTGCGGCGATAATGACCTCCGTGGCCTCCTCGCCCACCTTTTTGAGCATCTTATCCATGCCCTTATTGAAGAGATAGGTCGTATAGCTGCCCTCCACGGGCTCTTTTTTTCTGCCCTCGATAAGGGACATCAGGCTGTTGAGATCAAAGCCGGAATTGTTCTCGCTGATAAACAGCTTATCCGCAAAGCAGCTCTCGTTTCCGAGATGACAGGCGGGACCGTCCTTGTTGACCTCGACGACCAGCGCGTCCCTGTCGCAGTCGGCAGTTATCGAGACTACGTGCTGGTAGTTCCCGCTCGTCTCGCCCTTCAGCCACAGTTCCTGTCTTGAGCGCGACCAGAAGCAGGTAAGCTCGCGCTCCATGGTTATTCTAAGGCTCTCCTCGTTCATATAGGCGAGGGTGAGCACTTTTTTTGTATCCGCGTCAACTACAACGGCGGGTATGAGCCCGCGTGAGTCGAATTTTAAATCGGAAATATTCAGCATCTTACGTTCACTCCGTTTCTTTTAAGCTCCGCCTTCAGTTCGGGTATGCTGACCTCGCCGAGGTGGAATATCCCGGCGGCAAGTCCGGCGTCCACCTTCGGAAGCGCCTTGAAGAGCTCCGTAAAGTGCGCCGCACAGCCCGCTCCGCCCGAGGCGATGAGCGGCACGTTTATCTCGTTCGCAACGGCTTCGAGCATCTCAAGATCAAAGCCGCCTCTGACTCCGTCGGTGTCGATTGAATTGAGAACGACCTCGCCCGCGCCCTCCTGCGTAAGCCTTTTAATCCAGCCGACAGCCTCAATTCCGGTGTCGACTCTTCCGCCCTTTGCAAAAACGCGGTACTCTCCGTCCACCCGCTTTGCATCCACGGAAAGGACGACGCACTGGTCTCCGTAGCGCTTCGCGGCTCTGCCAATGAGAGCGGGATCCTTTATCGCGCCGGAATTTACGCTTACCTTATCCGCGCCGCAGGACAGCACTCTGGCAAAGTCATCGACCGAGCCTATGCCTCCGCCGACTGTTAGCGGAATAAAAACGCGCTCCGCCGTCTTTCTCAGTATGTC
>CACXBO010000026.1 GCA_902765975.1 Oscillospiraceae bacterium | reverse complement strand
GTGCCGGGAGCGACGCCGAAGAAGCCGTTCTCGGGGTTGCAGGCCCAAAGTCTGCCGTCGGGACCCGGACGGATCCATGCGATATCGTCGCCGACGGTCCAGCACTTCCAGCCCTTCTCACGGTAGACCTGAGGCGGGATGATCATTGCCAGGTTGGTCTTGCCGCAGGCGGAGGGGAATGCGCCGGTGATATAGGTAACCTTTCCCTCGGGATCCTGAACGCCGAGGATGAGCATATGCTCTGCCATCCAGCCCTCGCGGCGGCCGAGAACGGAAGCAATACGGAGCGCGAAGCACTTCTTGCCGAGAAGGACGTTTCCGCCGTAGCCGGAGTTGACAGACCAGATGGTGTTGTCCTGCGGGAACTGAACGATATAGCGGTTCTCCTCATCGAGCTGTGCCTTGGAGTGGAGCCCCTTGATGAAGTCCGCGCTGTCTCCGAGAGCGTCAAAAACCTTCTTGCCCATACGGGTCATAATTGCCATTGAGACAACGACGTAGATAGAGTCGGTAAGCTCGATGCCGTATTTGGCAAAGGGTGAGCCGATGATGCTCATGGAATAGGGAATAACGTACATGGTGCGGCCCTTCATGGCGCCGTCGAAAATGCCGCGGAGCTTTGCGTACATCTCGTTAGGATCCATCCAGTTGTTGGTGGGACCTGCGTCTTCCTTCTTCTCGCAGCAGATGAAGGTGCGTCCCTCAACACGGGCAACGTCGTTTATTGCGCTGCGGTGATATACGCAGCCGGGAAGCTCCTTCTCGTTAAGCTTGATAAGCTCGCCGGTCTTGTATGCCTCCTGACGGAGCTCCTCAAGCTGTTCCTCGGAGCCGTCGATCCAGACGATCTTATCAGGCTTTGTCATTGCCGCCATCTCGTCTATCCATGAGAGAACGGCTTTATTGGTAGTATACATAGCGATTGACCTCCTAAATAGTTCGGTACAAATTTTGCTATATATCATTATATAGCAAAATTCGCTTTTTGCAATAGATAATGTGAAGAATTTAACTAAGTAAAGTCTCCGCAGTACAGGCAAAATAACAGACGCCGCAGTTATACGGCGTCTGTTCATGTATCTTATCATCAGAATTTTCCGCTCGAGCCGGAGAAGCCTCCGCCGGAGTGGAAGCTTGAACCGCCTCCGCCTCCGCTGCGCGAGCTGTCGCTGCTTATATATCTTCTTGATTCGGTCGTGTGCGTGTAGATATCCTCGGACCTATAGATATTGAGGCTCTTCGGAAGGATATAGTTTTCAGCGTTAACGGCCTGCTTGACCGTTTTGTGCTTTGAAGACTTGATACCGCAGGTGACGCCCGCGATTCCGAGAGGCGCTATTAGGTTTATAAGGAATTTGCCTAAGCTGAACCTCCCCTTGGGCGCATACTCGTGGGTCTCGTTGTAGTCCTCGTAATAATCCTTGTCATCGTACTTCCCTGCACGGAAATCCTCAACGACCTCGACAGAGGTCTCGGCATAGTCAGTGAAGCCTCCGTACCAGTCGTTCTTGCGGAAGTTGTCGAGGAACGCCTGCTCTACTATGCCGCGCGTGTAGGCAGTTATCGCCTTTTCCCCGTAGCCGTGGGCACAGAATGCAAAATCTCTTTCGTCCATACTGAGAATGAGGAAAATGCCGTCAGCGTCGCTCCCGACTCCCATTCCCTTCTTCAGGTAGAGCTGAGTGCAAACGTCGTAAACTTCGCCCTCGCCGTAGTCGGTAAAGTCGTAAACTGTCATTATGTAAACTCCGAAGCCGTGCTCGTCCGTAAGCCTGCCGCAGAGCTCTTCAAGCTCGTCAAGCTCGTCGCTTGACAGAAGCCCTGCATCGTCCCAGACGAAGTGGTCGGCCTTTACCGGCTCGGGGGCGGCGGTCGGCTCTCCGTCGAAGGATTCGAGCTCACCCTCCGAAAAAGCGTACATCTCGCCGTCTTCGGCAGGCTCCTCGTCAGCAAAAACGGGAACGGCAAAGGCCGCAAGAAGGAGAAGGACAAGGAAAACAGTGAGTAATTTCTTCATAAAGCCCGCCCTCCTTATAAAAAGAACAGAATGGCGGCTAAAGCTGCCGCTATCGGGGCCGCTATTGCACCGAATGTCGCCCACCATTTGCCCTTGCTGATCGGAAGATCTCCAACGATTTTGCCTGTCTGACCGTTCATGGCGAAGAGGAAGGTATTGTCCTTCCATTTCGTGTTCAGCATCCAGACCGGCATAAGAGCGTACTTCACGTTGCCGCGGTGGAGCTGTACGTCTTCGTGCTGAAGCACGACAGAGGTATAACCTGATACTGTCTCCCTCAGCGATTCAATGACCGAGTTCTTGCAGCGTATATCCGCTCTCGGCGCGCAGTCCGCGGCGGAAACGTCGAACTTGTCGGCAAGGAAGCCCGGGAGATATGATATCGAGAAGGGACGCATGTCGGCATAGTCGTAGGGCTCTATAGAGTCCATATGATCATCGGGCATTTTCGTCGAAGCGTCGACCGGAACGTGGCTGAACCCAACGGAACCGGAACGGATTATCTGATAGTGCTCCGTCGTCGTTATCTCGTAGTTTCCGGAGCGGCGGGTATGTGTTATTCTTCCGTCAAACTCAATGTCGGCGTCAGCGACCCCGTCGAAGAGCCAGAACGGAACGTAAACGCCCTTGATCTCCTCGATATGGTTTTTGTCTGTGAACTCCTTTGGGAGGAAGGGCTTGCCCTTATAGTGCTTGTTCAGTGCATCAATAGCCTGTTCCTTTGAATAGCGGAATGGGATAACGTAGTCCGGCTTCAGAACTCCCGAGAGCTGACCGGGAACTACCGTAGGATTGTTGCAGTAAGGGCAGCTCGTCGCCGCCGTCGTCACGTCGCAGATAAGCTCTGCGCCACAGCTCGGGCAGTTGTAGGCACGCAGGTTCTCCGCCTCGTCGCCCCACTCGTTTTCGAGCATTGAGGTATCCCAGCCGTCGCCGTTTGCCTGCGCGTGCTCATAGGCCTCGGCCGCCTTGGCCTCCGCCTCGCGCATACGCGCTTCGATCTCGGCTACCGAATAGTTGCTTCCGCAGTAGTCGCATTCAAGTCTGCCGGAGGCGCCGACAAAATGCAGGGGGCCGGTGCATGCCGGGCATTTATAGTTCGTTACCTGTGCGGGCATAGAATTGCCTCCTTGAATTACTCAAAAAAGGGGCTTTGCAGCCCCTTTTTTATCTTTTAGGGTCTGGGCGTTCCGCACTCGGGGCAGAACTTGCCGGTGTTCTTATGTCCGCACTCGGGGCAGAACCAGCTCTGATCCTCTGGCTTTTTGGTGCCGCACTCGGAGCAGAACTTGCCTGTGTTATCTGTCTTGCCGCAGGTCGGGCAGGTCCAGCCGCCGGCTGCGGGACGGGCAGGCTGAACGGGCTGGGCAGCCTGCTGAGCGCGCTGCTGAGCCGCCTGAGCGTAGAGAGCGTTGGTGTCGATCCCGCCTGCGCCCTGAGCCATATTCATGCCCATAAAGCCGATAGCGGCTCCGCCGGAGTTGCCGGCGGCGGTCTTCATAGCATCCATCTGAGCGCCTGCGAGGTTTGCCGCCGCAAGAGTGGGATCGCGGAACGCAGCGTTCTTCTGCAGCTCCTTGAGCATCTGCTCGTCTTCCTCGTTTGCCTTCACGGAGCTTACGCCGAAGGATACGATCTCGATACCTCTGAGGTCGCGCCACTTGGCGGAGAGGACCTCGTTGAGGGCGTCGGCAAGCTCCATGGTGTGTCCGGGAAGCTCGGAATAACGGATGCCCTGGGCGCTCAGCTTGGCAAACGCAGGCTGAAGGGCTGTGAGAAGCTCGGTCTTGAGCTGGCTGTCGAGCCTGTCGCGGGTATAGCTCTCGGTCACGTTGCCGCAGACGTTGGTATAGAAGAGGATAGGATCGGATACGTGGTAGCTGTATTCGCCGAAGCAGCGGACGGAGATGTCGATATCTATTCCGGCGCGCTCATCGACTACGCGGAAGGGCACGGGGCTGGGGGTGCCGTATTTATTGCCGACAAGCTCCTTGAGGTTGAAGAAATATATTCTCTGATCCTTGGGGGCCTCGCCGCCGAAGGTGAATCTCTTTCCGAAATTCTTGAAGGTCTCGATAAGGCTCTGACCTAGGCTTCCGGCAAATATGGAGGGCTCGGAGCTCGTGTCATAGATGAACTCGCCCGGCTCGGCGCAAATGTCGACGACCTTGCCCTGATCGACGATTATCATACACTGTCCGTCTGCTACCGCGATAACGGAGCCGTTGGAGATTATGTTATCGCTCCCCTTTGTATTGGTGGAGCGACCGGATACCCGGTGATGACCCTTCGTTACGATAACGTTTTCCGGCATTGCCTCGCAATAAAAATATTCTTTCCACTGATCGGCAAGAACGCCGCCTGCGGAGCCAAGCGCTGCAGATATAAGTCCCATTTTTCTGTTCTCCTTTCAAGAATATAGGGGTGTTTTTGTGCTTACCTTTTAATTATATCAGCAATACTCCCTGAATGGAAGAAGAAAAATATTATGTTTTTGTAAAAAATGAATTATTTCACAGTTTTAGAGAAAAAATAAGGGCGAGGTGATCACATGGCAAAAAGAGCAGGCGCGAGAAGCGCCGTTTTGGATAGTCCTCCCGCCCTGATAGCCTCGGCTTCTACCGTGGGAGCCAAAGAGGGAGAAGGGCCGCTCGGCAAATACTTCGGCAGCGTGAGCGAGGACAGCTATTTCGGAGAACAGACCTGGGAAAAGGCGGAGAGCCGCATGATAGAGAGCACGCTTGCGCAGCTTTATAAGAACTCCCGTCTCACCCCGAAGGATATCGACCTTGCCTTCGCCGGGGATCTTTTGAATCAATGCACGGCGTCCTCCTTCGGTCTTAGAAATTCCGGTATACCCTACTTTGGAGTTTACGGCGCCTGCTCCACTATGGCGGAGTCGCTCGCACTCGCCGCCATGTCCGTCGAATCGGGCTTTGCCGGCTGTGCTCTCGCTGTAACAAGCTCGCATTTCTCAACAGCGGAACGCCAGTTTCGTATGCCTCTCGAATACGGAGGTCAGCGTCCGCCCACCGCTCAGTGGACGGTGACCGGCTGCGGCGCCTTTATTCTCTCGGAGGGCGAGGGGCCGAGGATAACCTCGGTAACGCCCGGAGTTATAACCGACGCAGGGATTAAGGACGCAAACAATATGGGCGCCGCTATGGCTCCCGCTGCATACGAGACTCTGAGGACGCATTTTTCCGACCTCGGCAGGACACCCTCCTATTACGACCTGATTTTAACCGGTGATCTCGGCGCAGTCGGCTCAGAGATCCTCCGCGATCTCATGCGGAAGGACGGAACTGAGCTTGGAGACAAATACGCGGACTGCGGGCTTCTCATTTTTGACAGGGAAAAGCAGGACGTTCACTCCGGCGGCTCAGGCTGCGGCTGCAGCGCAAGCGTTTTAGCCGGTTATATAATGGACGGGATAAAAACAGGCAGATGGAAAAAGGTGCTGTTCGCGGCGACCGGCGCTCTTCTCTCCCCCCTCAGCACTATGCAGGGCGAGAGCGTTCCGTCTATATGCTGCGCGGTATCTATCGAGGTGTGATATGGACGTAAGCGTATATTTGAAGGCTTTTGCAGTCGGAGGCGCGATCTGCGCCGTCGGTCAGATACTCATAGACAAAACGAAGCTCACTCCGGCGCGTATACTGACCTTCTTCGTCTGCCTCGGCGTCCTGCTCGGAGCAATCGGGGTCTACGCTCCCTTTGCGGAGTGGGCTGGAGCGGGAGCGACAGTTCCACTAACCGGTTTCGGCTATAATCTTGCGCGTGGCGTTAAAAAAGCGGTAGAGGAAAAGGGCGTGATCGGCGCGTTTACCGGCGGTCTGACTGCGGCGGCAGGCGGTTTGACTGCGGCAATATTCTTCGGTTATATCGTCGCAGTAATATCAAAGCCCGGAGATAAATAAAAAAGCCCCCAAGCAGGGGGCAATTATTATATCATTCAGCCTCGGCGCCGGGAAGCTTAAGCGCGCAAAAGCGCATTATAACGGCCGCCGTCTGGGCCCGCGTCGCCATTCCCTTCGAGACGAGTCTCATTTCGCCGACTCCGTTTATTAGTCCGGCGCTGACCGCCCATCTGAAATACGGCTCAGCCCACTCGGCTATCTCCACTGTATCCGCAAACGAGCTGAGATCAAAGTCCCTTCCCTTTTCCACATCGATACCGCAATGAGCTGCATATCTGTAAAGCATGGCAGCGAGCTGCTCTCTGGTGATTTTATCGTTCGGGCCGAAGATCTCGGCGTTATATCCGGTCACGATACCCTCCGACGCCGCCCAGCGCACTGCCTCGGTATACCAGCTTCCCTCATCCACGTCGGTAAACGTGAGAAGATACTCGGCTGCGGGCATACCCTCCATTCTCCAGAGCATCGTTACTATCATGGCGCGGCTCGTTTGAGTATCAGGCTCAAAAAGCCCCTTTATGCCTGTCATTATGCCTTTTTCCGTAACGTATTTTATGCCGGGATAGCTCCATGAATCTACCGATACGTCCGGATATGGAGAAGTTTCGGGTTTCGGCTCGGGCTCTTCCGACGGCTCTAGGTCTGCCGGATCGTCCGTCGGTTCAGGGTTTACGGGATCGTCGGGCAGTCCCGGGTCGACGGGATCGTCGGGCGGTTCCGGGTTTACGGGATCGTCGGGCGGTTCCGGGTCGACGGGATCGTCGGGGACGGCTGAGGCGGTATATTCGTCAAGCGCATCGAGGAAGGCGGGTATATTGACGTAGCCGTTTCCGTAATATACGTCGAAGCCGGGCTCACCGAGATCTGTGCTGCTCTCCTTGAGAAGCTCGACAAACGTCTCCGTCGTAATATCCTTATCCGCGCATTTCGCCATCGCCGCCATCGCGGCGACTACCGGTGCGGCGAAGGAAGTCCCTGTCTTCGTTGCAGTTCCGCCGTCGAGAAACAGCGATACGATGTCCGTCCCCGGTGCTGCGACGGTGACCGCATCATTAAAATATGAGTACTCTCCGTCGAACACCGGCTCGCCGTTTTCCTCCTTGACGGCCGAGACCGTGACAGTGCAGTCATAGGCTGCAGGGTACATATACGAATGCTCGCTCTTCACTCTGCCGGATGAATAGTTCCCGGCGCAGGTAACGAAAATGACTCCGCTCTCAACCGCAGCCTCGCAGGCCTCGCTGAGCAGGGAATTGTCGTTTGTGCCGCCGATTGAGAAGACTATTACGTCTGCTCCGTTCTCAACCGCCGTGTTTATCCCCTGAGCGGCCGTTTGCATATCTGTCTTGCCGCCGTTTGAGGTTATGCATATCGGAAGGATAGTAACGTCCGGCACTATCCCGTCGATACCTATGGCGTTGTTCACCTCGGCGGCTATCAGCCCTGCGACGAACGTGCCGTGGTAATTGTCTATCCCGTCCGGCTCTCCGGAGAGGCAGATATAATCGAGTACGTTAGCGTTCACGAGATCGGGGTGGTCCGCCATAACTCCCGAATCCACGATGGCGATCGTGACGCCGGAGCCGGTCCTGTCTCTCTCTCCCTCCCCATTAACGTGAGTCCAGGCAGCGGAAGCTCCCACGGAACGGAGATTCCACTCCGCCGGCTCGTAATCCCCGAGGTCATCCTGAGTTTGAAGGCTGAAATTCTTCTCGCAGTTTAACACCTCGCCGAAAGCCCTTATCGCTGCGACCGACTCCCGGTCGGGCGCATAGTACAGAGCGCCGCCCAAGGCTTCACAGCCCGACTTCTCCGCCTCGTCCTCCTTAAGAGGCGAGGCCATGCGGACTATGTAGCCGTCGAAATCATCCGCCGCCTCCGACGCAAGGACACAAGGCGAAAGGCTTAAGATAAGAGCGGTTATAATAAACGCGGCAAGCGCTCTTTTCATATCAGTCACTCCTTACAGCACTCGGGCCGACTTGCGGCCCGAGTGTTTTGATCGTTTCAGCAGTACTGAGCTATCAGCTCGCGTATGAAGCGCGCGAGGATTGCGGAGACCTGCATGCGGGTTGCGCCGCTCTTTGGCGCGAATTTATCCTTGATTCCGTTTATGAGGCCCATCTGAGTGCAGGCGTCAACCGCGTCCTTAGCCCACTTGCCGATCTCGTCGGCGTCAGTGAATTCCTTCGCTTCCTTTGTGAGGGCAAGAGGCCAGCCGAGCCAATCCATAAATCTCGTGAGAATCACGCACATCTGCTCGCGGGTGATATCCTTATCGGGCCTGAACTCTGTGTTGGAGTATCCGGTGACGATGCCCGTCTCCTGCGCCCAGCTTACGGCCTTCTTATACCATTCGGACTTGAGATCCTCAAAGCCTGCTTCGCTCGCCGGCTCGGGACTTCCCGCCATTCTCCAGAGGACGGTGACGAACATAGCGCGAGTCATTGTCTTCTGCGGCGAGAACTTTCCGTTTCCGGTTCCGTTAAACACCTTGCGCATCGCGGTAAACACGATATCGTCTTCGCCCCAGAGTCCCTCGATATCGTCGAATTCCGCAGTCGCCTCATCAACTCTGTAGTCGCCGGGAACGAGAACGATATATGCTGCGCTGCCGTCGTTGACGATGCCGAAAGCGTCTGTTCCGTCGTTGCCATCAAGGTCCTTATACTTGACGACCATGCCCTCCTTCGCATCGCTTACGTCGGCTATGAGACGGCTCGGATCGAAGTCTGCGGGTATCGCGCCCTCCTTTACAAGCACCGTGAGGCCTCCGGATACTATCTTGATGTCGCCGGCCTGATCGAGACCGCGGATCGTATCCTTATCCTCTTCCGTGAGCTCTGCGTCGGGATTGAGAGTGACAACCTGTCTGCCCTTCTCATCCTCCTCTATGCTCACTATCGCGCTCTCGCCTCCGAATAACGGCGCGGGCGGGTTATATGTTACAAAATCGTTGATTATACAGGCGCACTCCCAGTAATCCGGATGTGCCTCGTAAACTGCGGAAGTCTTTGCGGCTGTTGCCTTTGCCTTCTCATAGTACGCGCTCTTAGCATTTTCATACTCCGCTGTCCTCGCTTCGACGTCTTCCTCAGCTGCGTTGTCGATAGCTATCTCTGCGGCTATTATTGCTTCGCCGAGAGCCTGAAGCTCCTCATAATCCGCTTCATCTGCAAAACCGCAGCGCGCTGCAATGTAGTATTTTCCAGGAACAAGTCCTGTGAAATTGCATTCCTGTTCGCCGGTATTGCTTTCCGAAGGCATCCATTCAATTCCGCTCTGTGCGTTGAATGTTGCAATATCCATTTCCTCGCCGTTCTGATATTCCTCCGGCGCGGTGACAACGGCATATTCAACGTGTCCGGTATAACCCTTGGAAGAAGAAACCTTGATCTCTCCGTCCTCATTGAACGCTCCGGAGGCATCCTTATGCAAAGAACTTGCGGTAAGGAGTATACCCTCGATCATCAGCGACACTGTAGCGTAATTCTGCTCATCTGATGCGTCTGCTATTACAACAGTGTACACGCCGGGAACGAGACCTGTCCAGGTATTGGCTGCGCCCGGCTCGACAGCTGTCCATTCAAGCTCATCCGCGGCTGCGGGATCGTATTCG